>JALSPN010000020.1 GCA_026985945.1 Thermodesulfobacteriales bacterium | reverse complement strand
TTGTCTTCCTCTTCAAATACATATTTAAGGTAAAGATCCATCTCTCTGGTGGGCAGCAAGAAGATTTTATGCGTTTTTTTTTAGTAGGATTTGTCCCCTGGTCTATTCACCAAGAGGCCTTGGTAAGGGGGGCCACGGTTCTACTGGTCCAAGGGCACCTTTTGAAGAAAGTCCTTTTCCCCGCCGAGATTTTGCCCCTTTCGGTGGTTTCGAGCACTTATCTTTTAGGGGGGCCGGCTTTTTTGGCCTTGGCAGGCCTTCTTTTTTTTCTGGGAGGTCTTTCCGCGAAAGTCCTTTTGTTTCCCCTTTTTTATCTTTTGCAATTTTCCTTTTCCTTGGGAGGAGCCTTTTTTCTGGCAGCGCTTTTGGTTTACTTGCGGGACCTGCAGGCCTTTTTAAGTATTATACTCTCGGTATGGTTTTACTTTACGCCCATTCTTTATAGTCTCCAAATGTTGCCCTCTTTTCTCAAACCCTTTGTCCTGGCCAATCCCTTTACTTATTTTGTCAGGCTCTGGCAGGCCATTTTTTTGGGATTTCCCTGCTATAAAGAGGATATCTTATTGGTATTTTTGAGTAGCGGGGTCACTTTGCTGGCCGGCTGGTGGTTCTTCAGACGCTGCCGGGAAGGTTTTACTGACATCCTTTGATTCTTTTAAGGATTTCCCTTGCCCTTGTAGAGAGGTGGAAGTTTGGCGGAGGGTGTTGAGCTCTACCCCCACCCCATCCCTCCCCTTTGAGGGGGAGGGAGATGTATTTCCCTCCCTTCTAGGGAGGGGGGCAGGGGAGGGTATCCAATTTCCCCCTCCCTTGCAGGGAGGGGGGCAAGGGGGAGGGTAGAGTTTGAGTTAAAGAATTCCGAAATCTTGTCGGTGACGAGGAAGATTGGGGTTGTAGTAAGGATCGTTATCCAGGAGATTTGCCCAGCGTTGTCGCATAATTTTTATTTCTCGTAAGAAACGAGCCTGTTTTTCTGGAGTGTCCTCATAACCACGGCTTTTAGATTCGTAATGATAAAGGCGCACCTGAGGAAGCACCACTTGGCGGAAGCCCTCTTGTAAGAGTTTCAGGCAAAAGTCGATGTCGTTGAAAGCTACTTGAAGGGTTTCGTCAAAGCCCCCGACTTTTTCAAACTTTTTGCGTTCTACCATGAGACAGGCCCCGGTTACAGCGGCATAGTTAGAAACCACAAGAAGTCTGCCGAAGTAGCCTGGATGATCAGCTGGCAGGTGTTTGAAAGCGTGTTCTGCCACCCGCAGGGTATGAGGATTGGGATTTTCCTCAATTGCTATTCCCAGTATTACGCCGGCGTGCTGGATAGTGTTGTCAGGATATAGGAGCACCGCCCCCACAGCGCCAATCTCCTTTTGAAGGGCAAAACCCAGCATTTCTTCAAGCCAGTTGGGGGGAGAAATGAGCTCGGTGTCGTTATTTAAGAGGAGAAATACTTCTCCTCGGGCCTTTTCTGCCCCAAAATTAACGAGGCGTGAAAAATTAAAGGGGATCTCGAATCTTTCCACCCGAAAGCGTTCTCCCAGCCTGAAATGCCAGCGATCAAAAAGGGCAAAGGTTTCTTCTTCCTGGCTGCCATTGTCGATGATCAAAAATTCGTAGTTTTGATAAGTAGTCTTGGAGACGATAGAAGAAAGACACTTTTCAAGGTCTGCAGCCAGATCTTTGGTGGGAATGATGATGGAAACCAGGGGGTTTTTAGAAGGCTTAAGGTGGAGGCGCAAAAAGCCGGGGGCCACCTCTTCTGGATATCCTTTCAGGCCCCGGCGCCTCAAGGCCTCTTCTACCGCCTTTTTACCAGCCTGGATAGCATAATCCTTGCTGGAAATAGAGGCTGCAGTGGAACTTTGATGTATCCGCCAGTGATAAAGACAGCGGGGGAGGTGAAAAATCTTTGAGGTGCGTTCGGTAAAACGAAGCACAAAATCCCAATCCTGAGCCCCTTCAAAACCCTTTCTGAAACCACCAATTTCTTCTGCCAGACGGCGTCGATAGACCCCTAAATGGCAGGTATACATCTGCCCCAGGAAAAACTCTGGGGCCCAGTCTGGTTTGTAATAAGGTTCTAAATATTCTCCGGAAGGTGAGATCTTGTCTTCATCAGAATAAATCATGTCGGCCTCAGGATATTCATTTAAGAGACAGACAACTTCCAGCAGGGCCTCGGGGGCAAGTTCGTCGTCATGGTCTAAGAGGGCGATGAATTCTCCTTCCGCCAGTTTGAGGGCAGAATTGGTGGCCTCGGAAATGTGGCCGTTTTCTGGGCGGTAGAAAATTTTTACTTTCTCTGGGGCCCGGGCTCGAAACTCTTCTAGAATCTCTCGTACATAAGGCTTAGTGGAGGCGTCATCGGCAATACAAAGCTCCCAGTGGGGATAATATTGCCGGAAGACAGACTCCAGACAGCTGCGCAAAAATTCCGCCGGAGGATTATAAACTGGCACCAGAATACTTATGAGAGGCTTATAAGAAAGCCCTTCAAGAATTTCTCGGGCCTCTTCAAAAGAGAGCCTTCGGGGTTCTGGAGCAGGAAGGGCAATCCTTGCCCCCCGGTAGCCACGAAGATACAGGTAGGATTTTTTAAGGGCCTGCTGAAGGCCAAAGGCACGTCGATAGGCCTGAAATTTTTGGAAGAGAAAAAAGAGTTTTTCTGCCCGCCCTTTAAGGGCCCGGGCACGGCTCCCAAGCCAACGGAGAGGTGCCGTGATCCGCCAGGACTCCGAAGAAAGAAGGGCCGCAAGGGTGGCTTCAAGCTCCGCCCGCTTGCTTCTTTCCGCCTCAAGGGCCCTCTCTAACTCTGCGCTTTTTTCTCTTTCCGCCTCAAGGGCGGCCTCTAGCTCCGCCCGCTTGCTTCTTTCCGCCTCAAGGGCGGCCTCTAGCTCCGCCCGCTTGCTTCTTTCCGCCTCAAGGGCGGCCTCTAGCTCAACGACTTTGGCTTCAAGAAAATCTTTCTTTTCCTGTTCTTCCAAAAGTTGCTGGTGGAGCGAAGAGATTTTTTCTTGTTGCCAAGAGGCAAAGTCGTAATAAGCCTTGGCCAGAAAACGTGGAGGAAGTTTTTGGAAGTGTTTGGCATAAAATTTTTCTCGCCAGGGAAATTCCTTAAGGGTGTTGCCTAACACAAAGCCTCGCCCGAAAAGGCGATAAATAGCGACCTTTTGGGGGGCAAAGACAAAGTCCGTTTCAAGGGCCAGACGAAAGATAAAATCCCAATCTTCAAGAAGCGCAAACTCTTCGTCAAAACCCCCGATCTTGAGGGCAAGTTCTCGTCGAAAAATAAAACCACAAGTGGGGATGTAATTATTAATAAAGAGCGCTTCTCGCGAAAAGGGCATCTCAAAAAGGCCTAAAGTTTCTTCTTTATCCGGCCCTTTTTTTATTATCTCAACCTTGCCATAGGCAGCGCCTGCTACCCTGGTGTACCAAAGGAGGGTCTTTATGGCCTCTGGCAAAAGGAGGTCATCGTCGTCAAGTAGGCCTACGAATTCACCCTTTGCCGCGGCTAGGCCGGTATTGGCTGCTGCTGCCCGCCCTCGATTTTTCTCGTGAACAAGATATTGCAAGTGGTCGAAAGAGGAGGTGTAAGAAGAAACGATTTCTTCTACGTCCTGCCCTCCATCATTGACCACCACCACTTCTAGGGGCCGATGGGTTTGCGCTGCTAAACTTTCTAATGCTTCCCGTAAAAGGGTTGGGCGATCTTTGGTACGAACAATGATGGAAACCAACATGAGGGGATATTTAAATCTTCAAGAAGGGAATAGTAAATAGCACCTCCACCCACCCCCCTCCCTCCCTAAAAGGGAGGGGGAACTACTCCCTCCCCCTTTCAGGGGAGGGATGGGGTGGAGGTGGAGATATAAATTAATGATGATTTACTCGGTGGGGGGGAGTATCAAGACTAAACCAAACACGGCCGGTATTTTCTTCTACATGGATACCTAAAGTGGCCCCATAAATCTCTCCGAAGACATCTACGCAAGGTAATTCGAGCTTCAATTGCGTAGCAAAGGGGTTGTGAGGATCCGGAATAGAAGTTACGCGCGCCATGCAGTTATCGCCCGGGGGCTGGATCCCACATTCTACAGGATGTTCTTGACACCAGCGTTTGCCGGCTTCAAACCCCGCTTGATAATCAGCACATTGCTGTGTCCCATTATCCTCTACATCGTTATTTTCACTAAACTCCAGCTCTCCATCGAGAAAATCTACCTGCCCATCATAAGCTCGCACGATTAACCAGTAATAACCCGTAGAACAAGGTTCAACATGGGCGCTTTTGAGAAGCTTATCGTCTATAAATACCTGCATTTCGTTTTCTTCTGTCAGTTTGATCTTGAAGTCGTGGAATTCCCCAGCGTTAAAGCTTGAGCCATCGCTTGCCGTACAGGTCCAATCATAGTGCCCTGTTCCGAGGGAGACACAAACTTTACCATCTTCTGGCTGGTTCCAGGCATTACCTAAAATGAACTCAAAAGGCGCAGCTACTATGCCGGGAATATCAGATGCACAGCCCTCAGGAGCCTGAAATGCTTGAGGATCGGCACAACCTAAATAAATAGCATTGAATCCTGTATCGGTATCGAAAATTTGGGCCCGAAATTCAATTTCAAAGGGGCCCCGAAAGGCCCTCTTAAGCACAGCAAAATTGTAGGGCGGGCCACCTAACCAGGAAGGACGACATACCTGTACATGGCCGTCATCTTCCATACCACCTAAAAGAAACCCTTCTTCTCCAGGAAATACTCGCCCGTAAAAGGCCCAAGACTGAGGATCTCCCAAATCCAAATCTTCGGCCTTAACTAAAGAAAAATTGAACATTCCTACTAGTAATCCTAAAAATAGGCCTACAAACCAAAATGCAACTTTTCCTTTCATCTAACCCTCCTTGCAAAGCTGGTTTTTTGCCAAGAAAACTAACTATAGAATAGCATTTCCGCCCAAAGTTTAAATTCGTCTTTTTAAGACTGTAACTTTAAAAATAGACCCATCCCAGCTTTCACCCCCACCCCGACCCTCCCCCTAAAAGGGGAGGGAGTATTTTCCCCTCCCTTCTAGGGAGGGGCAGGGGGGAGATACTGTGTAGCCTGTCAAGGGCTCTGGTGTGCATGAGCTATTTTGTAGTGAGCCCAGCAAAGAAGAGCCAGCTTCCTCATACAGGCCACCACAGCCACCTTCCTCGGTTTTCCCCGTTTCCTAAGCCTCTGATAAAATTCCCGTATCTCTACATTAACCTTAAGGCACAAAGAGCTGCCATGTAAAGCGCTTGTATTGGTCCAGTACCTTTGGCACTCAGGATATTTTTCGATGAGCCATTTTACCGGAGATTTTAATCCTAAACTATGATGGGGTAACACCGTGTTGTAATCTAC
>JALSPN010000019.1 GCA_026985945.1 Thermodesulfobacteriales bacterium | reverse complement strand
ACGTCCACGAATGGCTGAGAAAAGGCCCTTTTAGAAAATATATTCTGGGATTTTGCAGTGCCAGGCAATGTGATGGGGGCATGGGAGCCACCTACGTCCTTCTTTCCAGCCGCCCGCTCAAAAAGAGGCGGAAAAGTCTGGTGCAAGATCAAAAATGTTCTATTTTTTAGCAGTAAGGAGGGAAATATGCTGCTACCTCTTCACAACCGAAAGAACATCTTGCTGCACGGCTTGCCTGGCAGCGGGAAGACCACCCTGGTAGAACGCCTGGTCCAGAAAATCCCCTATCCCAAAAGGGGGTTTTATACCCGTGAAGTGAGAGAAAAGGGGCGCCGGATAGGATTTAAGATCGTTACCCTTAACGGCCAGGAAGCCTGGCTGGCCAAAAGAGGAAAAGGCTACCCCCAGGTAGGAAAATACCGGGTTTATATTGAATCCTTTGAAAAGCTCGCCGTCCCAACCATCCAGGAAGTTAACCCCGATGAAATGATGGTCATCGATGAAATCGGCAAAATGGAACTGTTTTCCAAAAGCTTCCAGGAAGCGGTGCTCAAGGTCCTTGACTCCCCGGTGCCTGTGCTGGCCACCGTTGGTTACGGGCTGATTCCGTTTGTAGAAAAACTTTTTGAAAGAAAAGATTCCATTTTTGCCGAGGTAACCCCTGAAAGCCGTGATCACCTGGTAGGAAGGGTGGCGTGCGAATTTTACCGCCCCGGGCTCCTCATCGCGGTAGAGGGGCTTGACGGAGCCGGAAAAACTACCCTCCTTGAAGGACTGGCCCGGGCCCTTTCAGAAAGGGGTTACAAAGTAGTCCTTACTCAGGAACCTACCGGCGGTGAATGGGGGCAAAAAATAAGGGAACACCTGGCAGCGGGCTCCAAAATCTCTCCTCAGGCCATGGCCGAACTTTTCCTGAGGGATCGGAGAGAACATGTCCAGAAGTTTCTCCTTCCTCACCTTCAAGAGAAACAGATCATCTTCTGTGATCGTTATTATCTTTCCACGATGGCTTATCAGGGGGCCTGCGATCTTGACCTTGAAGGACTAAGACGCCAGAACGAGACCTGGGCACCGGTGCCGGACCTGGTACTTTACTTGAAGGTTCCTCTGGAAGAAGCCTTAAAAAGGGTTTCTCAAAGGCCCTTTTATAAACCCGAGGCCTTTGAAACCCGGGAATTTTTGGAAAAAGTAGCCAGCCTCTACGAAGAAGGGCTTAAATACTTTAAACACGTGGTGGTTGACGCCTCTTCTGGAAAAGAAAAGGTGCTTGAAGAAACACTTGAAGCCCTGACCCCCGTTATTCAAGAGTGGGAGGGAAGAACTTAATCTTTTTGCTCCAGGGCAGAATCTCGAATAATCTCTTTGAGACTTTCCAGGGCGTAAAGGAGATCCTGAACCGTAACGTGAGGGTGTTCTTCGCAGAAGACTTCCACCACTTCCAAAAGCTGTTCGGTAAGATCTTGAAATTCTTCCAGCGTAAGGCCCTGGATGGGTTCGTTGGCGAGAAGACGATCGAGATCAATACCGTGAAGCCTTAGAAGCTCGTCTTTTATCTGTTCCAGACGGCGCCTGCGCCCTTTTCTAATCTTTCGTTGGTCGTTGATAGAAATTACTTTTCCCATTTCAGACTAAGCTTAAGCCAAGGATAGCCTTAAAGCAAGGCTAGGCTGCACACTCCAAAAATTCATCACTAATTACGAGGTTGTCCCGATGGATTATCTCCTGAAGAGGTGCTCCCAGGCGCTTGCTTATTTCGCGGGAGTGGCACCCTAAAATTTTCCGAATTTCTTCAGCGGAAAAATTGGTAAGCCCCACGGCCACGCGGCGTCCGGTTTCATCCACACATTCCACACAGGCTCCCTTCTCAAAACGCCCTCTGACCTCTTTGATTCCTGCCGGCAAAAGACTTTTCCCCCGCCTCATAATGGCCTCCACGGCCCCTTTATCCAGGATAAGTTGCCCTTCGGGCTTGGAATGGTAAGCAATCCAGAACTTACGAGCCGAAATCTTGCGGGAGGGGATAAAGAATGTTCCCACTTCTTCACCGGCAAAAATACGCTCCAGAATCAGAGGTTCTCGCCCCGGAGCAATCACCATGGGAACCCCAAGGCCCGTTACCATCTTAGCGGCCCTGATTTTGGAAACCATCCCTCCGCGACCAAATCTCCCAGGCCTTTTACCCGCCATCGCCTCTACCTTTTCATCTATTTGCTCCACTATCCTTACGGGCTGAGCAGAGGGATCATCTCGAGGGTCTCTTTCGTAAAGGGCATCAATGTCAGAGAGGCATACCAGAAGATCCGCTCCTACCAGCCCCACCACCATGGCCGCCAAAAGGTCATTGTCTCCAAACTCGATCTCTTCCACCGCCACGGTATCATTTTCGTTAATGATGGGAATTAAGCCCCATTTGAGGAGGGTGAGAAGGGTATTGCGGGCCAGGAGATAGCGACGCCGATCTTCCAGATCCGTTCTGGTAAGAAGGACCTGAGCGCTGTGTTCACCGTATTGAGAAAAATACTCTTCATAAGTCTGGATGAGTTCCGCCTGGCCGGTGGCAGCCAGGGCCTGTTTTTCTACCAGACTAAAATTGCGACGAGGGAAACCCAATTTCTGACGCCCGCAGGCAATGGCACCAGAAGAAACCAGAAGAACCTCATAGCCCTGCCTTCTGAAACGAGAAAGCTCCCCGGCCAGATTGTTGATCACCTCCCGCGAAAGACCCTTTTCGGTGGTGAGAACCGCACTCCCTACTTTTACCACCAGGCGTCTAACTTTTTGCAAATATTTACAGCGCTCTTTCATTTCAAAGGCCCCGGAGTTCTAGCCCTTTGGAGAAGACGCCAGATCCCCTCAAGAAGCTCCTTAATGCCTTCTCCGGTAACCGCAGAAATAGGATACACAGGAAAGCCCCTTTCTTCAAAAGCCCTTTTCAAGTCTTCAATTTGCGTTCGATCAGGAAGAAGGTCTATTTTGTTAAGGGCAATGGCTGCTGGCTTCTCCAGAAGAGAAGGATGGTAATGGGAAAGTTCTTTCCTGATGAGTTCAAAGTCTTTGAGGCCTTCTTCACCTCGGGAAACATCGAGGACGTAGAGGAGAACCCTGGTGCGCTCAATGTGCCTTAAAAAGTCAAGCCCAAGGCCTACCCCTTTGTGAGCCCCTTCAATAAGGCCGGGGATATCAGCCACCACAAAGGTCCTTTCCTCGGAAAGCTTTACCACTCCGAGATTGGGCGTAAGGGTGGTGAAGGGATAATCTGCTATCTTGGGTTTAGCAGCGGTAATGCGCGAAAGGAGTGTAGATTTACCAGCATTAGGAAGCCCCACCAGGCCCACATCGGCAATGAGTTTGAGTTCAAGTATTATCCAGCGCTCCTCACCTGGCTCTCCGGGTTCGGCAAAACGCGGAGCCCGGCGCGTAGGGGTGGCGAAGCGGGCGTTTCCCCTTCCTCCACGCCCTCCCCTGGCCACTACAAAGCTTTCTCCGTCTTTGGTGAAGTCATAAAGAATCTCCCCTGTTTCAGCATCACGCACCACCGTGCCCACGGGAACGTAAAGGATGAGATCTTGTCCATCCCGGCCCTTCATTTTTTTCCCCATCCCCGGACGTCCGTTTTCAGCCCGGAAGTGGGTCTGATGATGAAAATCATAAAGGGTATGGAGCTGGCTTGAAGCCACTAAGATTACGTCTCCTCCGCGGCCACCATCTCCGCCGTCAGGCCCCCCGCGGGGAACGTATTTCTCCCGTCTGAAACTGACACACCCCGAGCCTCCATCACCGGCTTTGACATAAATTTTGGCCTGATCTACAAAACGCCCCATCTGCCCCCCAGATTTAAAAGTTCCTGGAAAGATTAATTATGGCTTCTTGAAACTAAGTTTCAAGCAAGGATTAATCCAGACGGCGGGTATAAAAGGCCAGTTTATCAAAAAGGATGGTAAGGTCTGAATGTTCAACCACTACCTCTTTGGGATGTTTAATTCTTATGGGAGCAAAATTGAGAATACCTTTAAGACCGTGTTCGATGAAAAGGTCTGCCACCTCTTGGGCGGCGGAAGCCGGGGTAGCAATAACCCCAATTTTGACCGGATGTTCCTTCACCACCCAGCCAAACTGTTCCAAAGAGTAAACGTAAACATCGTTGATCACCCGGCCGATCTTTTTCTCATCCACATCGAAAGCCGCGATAAATTTAAAACCACGTTTGGCCAAAAGATCATAGTTAAGAAGGGCCATCCCCAGATGCCCTACTCCCGCAAGTACCATGGGCCACTCACGATCAGTGCCCAGGATGCGTTTGATATGCTTAAGTAAAGCCGGGACCGAATATCCAACCCCCCGCACCCCAAATTGGCCGAAATAAGAAAGATCTTTTCGTAACTGGGCCGAATTAATGCCACATTCTCGGGCCAGCTCCTCAGAACTGATGAGCTCTTTGCCCTCCGCCAGAAAACGCTCCAGGGCCCGCACATAAAGAGCAAGACGATAGACCGTAATACCCGGTATCTTAAAATCAGACATTGTGAAAATTTTAGTCAGTAAAAGAAATAAAAATCAATAAAAATTTTTTGATCAAAAAGAAAAGTTTTTTTGATTATCTACAAGCTTTCGTGAAATTTTAGAGAAGTTAGCCAACAGAAAAGGCCGTGAGGTTAGCCCCCACGGCCTTTCACTTCGGACATAAAAATAAATTAAGCCCCGATAAGAGCCATGTAGCTCGGCAGTTTGGCGAAGACCAGGTAGAAGCTCAAAACGAGGGCGTAAAGGGTCAAGGCTTCGATAAAGGCCAGACCCAAGATCATGGTAACGGTGAGTTTACCAGAGAGTTCGGGGTTGCGGGCGATACCTTCACAAGCACCACGCACACAGTGACCCATACCGACACCACAGCCGCTAGCAGCAACACCTACACCCAAACAGGCACCGAGGACCACCAAACCCAGGAAGCCGTTTCCCACCGCGGCCTGCGTGGAAGCTTCAGCCGCAAAAGCCATGGCTACACCGGTAAGGAGAAAAAGAACCGCCAAACTCAAAACTCTTTTCATAACCTACTCCCTCCTTGCAGAATTTTTTATCTCCCTCAGGGATGCAAAGGGCTACTCCGCACCCCTTCTCTACTATCTCTACTAATGATGTTCCTCTACCGCTCCGGCGAAATAGGCCAAAGAAAGCGTAATGAAAATTAACATCTGGATAAAGGCTACCAGTACACCAAGAAGCAAAATGGGAAGAGGTGCCAGAAAGGGCCCGGCCAAAAAGAGCAGGATACCAATCAAAAGTTCCTTAGCCATCATGTTGGCAAACAACCGCACTGAAAGAGAAATAATACGACCGATGTGGCCAAAAATCTCTGCTGGGGCGATCAGAGGGATGAGATAAGGAATAGGGCCCAAAAACTGCTTGAAAT
>JALSPN010000018.1 GCA_026985945.1 Thermodesulfobacteriales bacterium | reverse complement strand
AAGAAGGCTACGATGTGGTTTCGGGCTGGCGAAGGGCGCGCAAGGATCCCTTTCTTTCTCGCAAGCTTCCTTCGAGGCTTGCAAATTTTCTCATCTCTCGCTTCACGAAGGTAAAGCTTCACGATTACGGTTGTTCCCTTAAGGCTTACCGGGCAGAGGTAATCAAAGGCCTTACCATTTATGGTGAACTCCACCGCTTTATTCCGGCTCTCGTAAGTCTTGGTGGGGCCCGGGTGACTGAAATCGAAGTCAAACATCATCCCCGCCGTTACGGGCACAGTAAATACGGCCTTTCGCGCACCTACCGCGTCCTTCTGGACCTTCTTCTCGTCCTTTTTTTTCGCAAGTTTGCCACCAAACCCCTCCATATCTTTGGCCTTACAGGCGGAATAATGCTACTTTTTGGCTTTCTAATTGAAAGCTACCTTTCATTTTTAAAGATATTTTTAGGGCAAAAAATAGGCCATCGCCCCCTTCTCCTCCTCGGGGTACTACTCATTCTGGCAGGAATCAATCTTTTGGGGACCGGTCTTTTGGCAGAGCTCGTGATAAGGACCTATTATGAGGCCTCCGGGCGGCGGATCTATAATGTCCGAGAGGTTATCGAGTGAAAAAGACGGCCTCTTTTCTGCTGAAACTGGCCGTTAGTGCCGGCCTTCTTTATTATCTCTTCCGTCGCACGGATTTTTCCCTCCTCTGGCAGAGTTTTAAAGGGCTTTCCTGGCCCTGGTTCTGGGCCTCGGTGATCTCTTTTTTCGTTTTCCAACTGGTGAGCACCCTGAGATGGCAAAGAATTGCTAAGTATCTTGGCTTCAGAAAAAACTTTCTCTTTTTCGGCCGCCTTTACTTCATCGGGGTGTATTTCAACACCTTTCTTCCCGGCCTTCTGGGGGGAGATATTGTTAGGGTCCTTTATCTGGTAAAGGCCGGGGCTTCCAAAAGCGTGGCCAGTTTCAGCGTCTTTTACGACCGGGCCTTTGGCCTTCTGGGGGCCATGCTCCTTCTCCTTGTTTTTCTTCCCCTGGAAGGGGGTTTTCTTCCCCCTCTTGCCCGCCAAAGTCTTCTTCTGTTTTCAGCAGGTGGGCTTTTGGGAATCTTGATCCTGGTTTTGACCTCCAGACTCTGGCGTGAAAAGATTGGCCACGAGTTGTTTTATACCCTTACCGCGGTAACCCCTCCCCTCAGGTTCGGAGAACTCCTGGCATGGGGTCTTGCGGTCCAGATTCTCTATAACATTCATCTTATCCTTTTGGCCCGCAGTCTGGGAATTGAAGCGGAATGGAGCAAATTTTTTCTCATCATTCCCCTGATGGGTATCCTGGCAAGTCTTCCTGTAAGCCTGGGGGGCTTTGGTATAAGAGAAGGAACACTTTCTTATTTTTTAAGTCTTCTGGGATACCGGCCGGAGCTTGGAATTGCCCTGGGATTTCTCACCTATGGGGTAATGTTTCTTGGCGGGGTGATCGGATGGTTCTTATATTTGAGGGGAGAAAGAAGGCCGCAAGAAAATGGATAACTTTAAGGAGCTTTTAAACATCTTCGTGCCTTTGTTTATAATCGTGGATCCTATCGGCTGTGTTCCCCTTTTTCTGGGGCTTACAGAAGGGCTTCCGGAAGCCAAAAAGCGTTACCTGGCCTTTAAGGCCTCTCTGGTAGCGGCCCTGGTGCTTACGGCCTTCTCTCTCTTTGGAGATCGTCTTCTTCTCTATTTTGACATTTCGGTGGCCTCTTTCCGGGTGGCTGGAGGCCTTATTTTGCTACTCATTGCTCTTCAGATGATTCAGGCCCAACCCCGGGCCACTAAAAGTCTTCCAGAAGAAGAGGAGGAAAGCCGCCAGAAGGAAGACATCGCGGTGGTGCCACTCGGAGTTCCTATTCTGGCTGGTCCAGGTGCCATCACCACGGTGCTGGTATTGACCGGAGGGGAGCCAGGCCTTTCTCTGCGGCTCAAGGTAATTCTGGCTACTTTCCTGGTGGCCCTCTTAACGTTTGTTATCTTTTCCCATGCGGTGCGTATTTCCCGTATGCTCGGCCAAACAGGTACCAATCTCTTTGTGCGGCTTACGGGCTTGATTCTGGCGGTAATTTCCGTTGAATATATGGCAAGGGGCCTGGGAGAGCTTTTCCCGGGCTGGCTGAAAGGCTAGGAGGAAAACATGAATATTGCCATCGTAAAAGATGAAATTTTTCTCAAACACAACCCCGGGGAATATCACCCCGAACGTCCTGAGAGATTGGCCAAAATTTACGAGCGCCTCTCGCAACCCGATGTTGCCGAATATGTGAAAGTTTTAAGACCTCGAGAAGCCACCTTTGAAGAGCTATGCTGGAACCACACCCCGGAATATATCAAGACCATCCAGCAAACAGCCGGGCAGAACCACATCCAGCTCGACCCGGACACCGCCACCTCACCGGAATCTTACGAGGCGGCGATAAAAGCGGTAGGGGCCCAGTTTGTAGGCCTGGAGGCCATTTTCAAAGGCGAGGTGCAGGATGTCTTTGCCCTGGTTCGCCCCCCGGGGCATCATGCGGAGCGTGATCGAGCCATGGGGTTTTGTCTTTTTAATAACGTGGCCCTGGCGGCCCATTACGCCCTCAACCGACTGGGGGCTCAACGGGTCTTGATTGTAGATTGGGATCTCCACCACGGAAACGGGACCCAGTGGTCCTTTTATAACCGTAAAGATGTCCTCTATTTTTCAACCCACCAGTTTCCTTACTATCCCGGAACCGGAAGGGCAGAAGAGGTAGGAGAAGGTGAAGGGCTTGGTTACACGGTGAATGTCCCTTTGCCAGCCGGCTGTGGAGACCTGGAATACGCCACGGTTTTCAAAAAAGTTCTTCTACCGGTTGCCAGGGCCTACAAGCCGGATGTCATTCTTGTCTCGGCAGGCTTTGATATTTACTTTGGTGATCCGCTTGGTGGAATGCAGGTAACCCCCGTAGGGGTGGCCTATCTTGCCCGGTTGGTCAAAAAGCTTGCTCGTGAATGCTGCCACGGGCGCCTGCTCCTCACCCTTGAGGGGGGTTACAGTCTTCAGGGGCTTTGTGATTGCGTGGCAGCAGTAGTCTTAGAACTGGCAGGGAGATCTATCATCCCTTCTGATAAGCTGGAAGAATTCGAAGAAACAGCAAGGCCTTTAGAAATCCTCAACAAGATTCGCATGCTTCACGAAAAGTTCTGGCCGGAAGTGTCCTCATGAAACTTGACCCTCTCCTCATAGAGAAAGAAAGCTTTCGCCTGATTGATGAGGCCCTCCGTGAAGAGGGTATTTTTCTCCCGGAAAAAATTTATCCCCTGATTAGGAGGGCTATTCACGCCACCGGAGACCTCAGCCTGGCCGGGGACTTTGTCTTTCATCCTCAGGCGGTAGAAGCGGGGATCTCGGCCCTTAAAAAGGGGGCTTCCCTGGTTTGCGACGTAAAGATGGTTGCTGCCGGTATCAATCGCTCCCTTCTCAAGCAACTGGGAGGGGAAATCTACTGTTTTATCGACGATCCTGAAGTCATCTCCGAAGCCAGGAAGCGTGGTCTCACCAGGGCTTACGTGGCCATGGAAAAGGGGCTTTTGCTTCCGGGGGAAAAGATCATCGTGGTAGGGAACGCCCCCACCGCCCTTCTTCCCGTGCTCAAAGTTATGGAGGAGGGCAGGGCCCCGGCCCTGGTTATCGGTGTGCCGGTGGGCTTTGTAGGGGCAGCCGAATACAAGGCCCTTCTTGCACGCCAGAAAACGCCTTTTATAACCCTTAAGGGCCCTCGCGGTGGTTCCTCTGTGGCGGTGGCCCTGGTCAACGCCTTGCTGCGGTTGGCTTCCGAAGATGAAACTGCCGCGCCACTTTAAAGGTCGTTACGGCTACACCACCGGAGCCTGTGCTACCGCGGCCCTCAAGGGGGCCCTTTTGCTCCTTAAGGGTGAAAGACCCGATCGCGTCAAAATAAAATTACCCATAGGCCTTGAGGCCGAGTTTAAACTTCACGAATTGGCCTCAAATGGCAAAATATCCCGGGCTTCCGTCATCAAAGATGCCGGAGATGACCCCGATGTAACCAATGGGGCAGAAATAAAGGTGGAGGTAAAGATTTTTCCGGGAGAGGGAAAAATAGTCTTTCAAGCGGGGGAAGGGGTGGGGATTGTTACCAAACCCGGGCTCGGGCTTCCTCTCGGAGAGCCTGCTATCTCTTCCGTCCCCCGTCGTATGATGAAAAAAATCGTGGCCGAAGTGTTCGGGGAAGAGAAAAAACTCTGGGATTTCCAGATCACGGTTTCCATCCCGGGAGGAGAAATGCTTGCGGAAAAGACCTTAAATGCCCGGCTTGGAATTCGTGGGGGGCTCTCTATCCTGGGGACCAAAGGCATCGTGGTCCCTTACTCTACGGCGGCTTACAAGGCTTCCATTGTCAAGGCCTTCCACGTGGCCCGGGCCCTTGGCATCTCCGAGGTGGTCCTGAGCACCGGAGGAAGAAGTGAGGCCTTCTGCCAGAAGATCTTTTCTGAACTCCCCGAAGAGGCCTTTGTCCAGGTGGGGGACTTTGTCGGCTTTGCCCTGCGTTCCGGGAGAAGAAACGGCTTTAAAAGGATTACCCTCGGAATGATGCTCGGAAAAATGGCCAAAGTGGCCCTTGGTCTCCCGAATACCCACGCCAAATACGGAGAAATTCCCCTTGAAAAGCTCTTCACCCTGGTAAAAAAAATTTGCTCTTCAGAAAATATCCTTCCACCCCTCAAAGAAATTCATACCGCCCGGCATTTTCTGGAGATTTTAGAAAAAAGGGCCCCGGAACTCCTGCCACCTTTTGCCGAACAACTCTGCCTGGAGGCCGCCGAAAAGGCCCGCGAGATGGCGGGCCAGGGGGTCAAGATCCGGGCTGCCCTTCTTTCTTTTGACGGAAGACTTCTGGCCTGTGTGGAAAGATGATAGATGTTATCGGGTTTCACCATCGCGATCTGCTTCCCCTGTTTTGCCTGAAAATCATCCAGGAAGCCCGGGTGCTCGTCGGAGGAAGACGCCACCTGGCGAGTTTTCCGGAATTTGAGGGTCCCAAAATTGAGCTTCAAAGCCCTCTTGAAAAGGCCCTTGAAAAGCTTAAAGAATTTTCTTCCCAGAGAGTAGCCCTTCTTGCCAGTGGAGACCCGCTCTTTTTCGGAATTGGAAAGAGGCTCCTTTCCCTCTTTCCAGCCGAGGAATTGCGCTTCTACCCTGCCCCCACCGCCTTTCAGCTGGCCTTTGCCAGGGCCAAAATACCCTGGGAGGAAGCCAGAATAATTTCTTTTCACGGAAGGGAGGCCTGGCGCAATCTTCACCTCGAAATCGCTCCCTACGGAGTGGTAGCCTTTTTGACTGATCCCTTAAATACCCCGAGCCGGATAGCCTCTTATCTTTTAGAAAAAGGCCTTGAAGGTCAGGCGGTGGTTTGTGAAAATCTGGCTC
>JALSPN010000017.1 GCA_026985945.1 Thermodesulfobacteriales bacterium | reverse complement strand
ATAAACCTTAACTGCGGCGCCCTTTATCCAGAGGGCGTTGTTCAAAAGGTGCGGGAAGAAGGTGCGGATCTGGGAGTGGCCCTTGATGGAGATGCAGATCGGGTCATCATCGTGGATGAGAAGGGTGAGATCGTGGACGGAGACCAGATTCTCTCCCTTTGTGCCCGCCAGATGCAGAAAGAAGGCCGCCTGCGCGGTGGGGCCGTAGTAGCCACCGTGATGAGTAATATGGGCCTTGAAAGGGCCCTTGAAGCCCTGGGGCTCAAACTCATCAGGACCAAAGTAGGAGATCGTTTTGTAGTGGAAACCATGAGACAAAACGGCTACAACCTGGGAGGGGAGCAATCCGGACATATTATCTTCCTTGACTACGCCACCACCGGAGACGGCATCCTGGCAGCCCTTCAGGTGCTTGCCATCATGAAAAAGAACGAAAGGCCCCTTTCTGAGCTTGCTGCTCTGGAGAAATTTCCCCAGGTCCTTCTAAATGTAAGAGTAAAGGAAAAACTCCCCCCACACGAAATTCCAGGGCTTGAAGAGATGGTCTCTCAATTTGAAAAGGAACTCGGAACAGACTGCCGCATTCTCATAAGGCCTTCGGGGACAGAACCCAAATACCGGATCATGGTAGAGGGAAAAGAAGAAGAGAGGATCAAAGACATTGCCTCTACCATTGCCGAGCACCTTGAGAAAGCCCTTTCTTAAGGGACAGGTGCCTCTTCCCAGGAAATGGCATCAATGTTTTCTAAAAGCACAATTTCATCAATGATGCGGGCCTGAGGGATATCATCGGTGGTCCGAAGCCTTATCTTTACCTTGTGTCGCCCTTCACGCAAATCATAGTAAAAGTTTACGGCCTGTATCTCAGCCTTATAGCGTTTGAGAATTTCAAGAATTTCATCAAGCTTATCAGAAGGACAATGGCAACTAACTGTCAGCACGGTGTAGATGTCATGGACAAAAGAAGGGCGAAAAAGTCGCCTGAAAACATAAAGAAAAATGAGGCTTATGGAGGTGGTTACTAAAGCGGCTCCGTAGGCCCCCATTCCCACCGCAAGCCCTACCGCGTTTACCAGCCAGAGCCCTGCCGCGGTGGTGAGACCTTTGACCTTCCCTTTGCCCTTAATGATGGCCCCGGCTCCCAGAAAACCCATTCCTGCCACCGTGTAAGAGGCGATACGGGAAGGATCAAGCCGGATCGAAAGGGAACTTGATACCTGACCGTAGAGCTTAACCAGGTGGAGAGAAAGAATCATCAGAAGACAGGCGGCTGTGGAGACGATAATGTTGGTGCGGAAGCCTGCGGCCTGGCCGTGTCTTTCTCTTTCGTAGCCTATGGCCCCGCCCAAAGTAGCTGCCAGCAATAATTTCCCCAGAAGCTCTAAGAGGTCTATCATGCCAGAGGAATTTACAAGCCCCCTGTTTTTGTGCAATGCTTATTAAAAGATGGGTTTCATTAGGGGGGTTCCATGCGCTTTTTCTTTCTGCTTTGGGCAATTTTGTTTTTTCTTCTTAATCTTCCCTGTAAGGCGGAGGTGGCTACGCACAGTTTTACCAATCTTTCCGGAAGGGGGACTTATCCGCTTTCCGTAAGCATTGAGGGGAGAACTCTGCGTGTGGATCTTTCACCTTTAAGGGGGGCAAATCACATTTACCGGGCCCATCTTTTCATCAATGTTAATCCCTACTGGAGCTCCAGGTTCAGGAAAGTCCCGGAGCAAAAATTCTGTTTAGTCACAAACTTTTCACCCCAGAGGTGCGCCTCAACCGTTCCCCCAAGACACATCTATTTTGACCTCACGGAAGATGTCAGGGAGGCCCTCACTTCAGGGAACTATCTTCTGGAAGTCAAGATGAAAGAGGCCCCTGCCTACGGATTTGGCAATCCGGCCTGGCAAAAAGATGCAGACGGACGGGTGCTGATACACCTTGATGTTACCTGTGACCTCCCCTTACCCGCGCAGGCCCCAAGGGCGGAGATACCCATTCTGGTAAAGGCGTATCATCGTCAGGGAGACACCCTGCTCCTCTGGCGTGACCCTTCTCCCCTCACCACCAGCGAAGAATTAACCGTGGAGGAGTATAAAAATCTTCTACGACGGGCTGAAGGGCCCCCGCATCAGATAAGGTTCCGCCTCTACCGCAGCTCAAATCCCATAACTCCTGAAACCATAGCCAGAGCCGAGCTTCTGGATGAAATAGGCCCTCTTAGCGTGTGGGACGAAGAGTTTTTAGGGCAGTGGTGGCGAAAAGAAAGGGCCCTTGTCCCCCGTATGCCCTTTGAAAATGAACGAATTGCCCGACCGGAAGAAAACATCTACGTTCACCACAGCCGGGAGCGGGGTGCTTTCTATTACGCGGTGGTGAAAGTCCTTGACGGGCAAGAAGATCTCTCCCAAATCATTCCGGGTGAAAACTCACTTTCTTCCCCCATCGAAGAAGAACCAGGCCCCGGGCTTGTTCTCCTTAGAAAACGCGAAATCCGAGAAAATTTCTACTACGTAAACGGCCCCATTGAAATGAATTTCTTTGTCAAATGGGAGGCTCCTCCAAACGCCAATTTGCCAAGCACCCCCTTTAATTATCTTGTGGCACGCTCTCTAAATCCCGAACATCGGCCTCAGGGAGGGAAACATCCGGTAAACATCAATCTTCACTGCTGGGGGGGCTCTCTACTTAACGGTTTTCTCTGGTGGTATGAGGCCGAAAGGGGCTCTCTTCTCCTTACCACCAACCAGAGGCCTTACGATTGGTGGACGGGCTATAACGAGGCCTACGGAACCTATCTCAGCTTTTCCGAACACCCCGTTTACAATTATACCCAGCGTCGAATCGAATCCTTTCTGAAGGATTTTGTCTTTAAAAACTGGCCGGTTGACAGGGAAAGAATCATCCTTTCTGGAAGCTCCATGGGGGGAAGTGGCACCGTAATGTGGGGACTTCGCCGGCCAGATCTTTTCGCTTATCTCAAGGGCGAGGTCGGAGTTTATATTCCCCTTGAAAGTCCTCAATTTAAAGAGAGTTTTTACGGAATTTATGGCCATCCTTCCTGGCCCGTCAAATACGCTGACACCCAATTGAGCCCATACGAATACTGGGATACGGCTCGCTGGCTGCGAGAAAACCCCAAGCAAGAAACCCCCTTTCTCATCTTCGCCAACGGCCGAAACGACCATGCCATCGGCTGGGCCCAGGCCTGGAAGGTGGTAAAGGCCCTGAAAGAAACCAGGCGGCCCTTTGTCTTTCGCTGGGCCAACCAGGGACATAGCACCAGAAGCCTTTTTCCCGCAGGGGGAGACCGCACCCCTACGATCTCCCCTTCTCGAGACCAGAGCCTTCCGGCCTTCAGCAATTGTTCTCTTGACACACCCCTCGGGGATACCCCGGAAGAGTCCCCGGATAAGGGCCAGATAAATTATTACCTCCTCTGGAAAACAGAGGATCTCATCGATGAAGATGATCACTGGGAAGTAACCCTTTATCTTTCTTCAAACGCTCCGGAAAACAGGGCCGAAGTGGATATCACTCCCCGAAGGGTGAAAAATTTTGAAATAACGCCTGAGCACTCCTACTCGTGGGAAAACATCCTGCTTCCCAGCGGAGAGGTAATTCAGCAGGGAGTTGTTCGTCCACAAAGAGACGGCCTGCTTACGATCAGAAGAGTTCTGGTCTCCAAAGGGGGGAATCGTCTCAGAATAAGACTTTCTTCACACCCATCCTCTCAAGGCCAAGATAATCAGAACGAAAATGCTACCGAAACTTCAGAATGCGAAGAGGAAAACTCTCCGGAAATTTTGCCCGTTGAGCTTCCACCTTTTGAGGAAATACCCGAAGGGGAGAAAACCGTTCTGAGACCTTCTGAGGCTGGAAGACTCCCTGAAATCGTAAGAAACGCCCCTCCAGGTCATACCATCTTTTTAAGAGATGGTCTTTACCGACTTCCACGCACCATTGAGATCAAAAAGGAAGGGATCACGCTAAGGTCTCTTACAGGCCAGCCAGAAAGGGTCGTTCTTACGGGAGAATTCCGCATAGGAGAGATCATCAACATCCAGGCCCCCGGAGTTACGATCGCAGGCCTTACCATCAAAGAAGCCTTTTACCACGCCCTTCATCTGGGTGGTGGCGCTCACCACACAAAGCTTATCAGGCTCCATCTCCTCGACTGCGGGGAACAACTGATTAAGGTGAATCCCAATCGGCTCGGGGTCTCAAATGATTACGGGCTCCTGGCTTTATCGCTTCTGGAATATACTGACGCGGGCCGGCTCAGGATAAGAGATGCCCTTGGAGGTGGCAGTTGCTATACCAACGGAATAGACATTCTCAAGGCCCGGGGCTGGCGTATCGTAGGGAACACCTTTCGCAATATTTATTGTCCTCCCGGTCGTTCCCTTCCGCAGGCGATTCTCGTCTGGCAGGGCTCTCGCGATACCATCATAGAGAGAAATCGCATCCTGAACTGCCCGATCGGCATTCAATTGGGGCTTGGGAGCAATCGACGCCGGGTTTACGAAGACCTTGATTTCACCGCCTCTCACATCGGAGGAATTGTCCGTAACAACTTTGTTTTTGCCGACGAAAACCACAAGTTCGATACCGGGATAGGGCTCTGGGCAGCCAGAGGAACCCTGGTGCTCAATAACACGGTCTATACCCCTCTCAGAGAGAGTTTTGCCAGCATTGACCTGCGCTTTGACGAAACCGAGGCCCTGGTGTGGAACAATCTTCTCTTTCGAGAACCACGCCTCCGCCAGGGAGCCCGCGCAGACCTGATGGCCAATCTCGTGGCCCGGGATGAATGGTTCCTTGATCCTCAAGCCGGAGATCTCCATCTCAAAAAACCCTGGCCGGAAGTGATAGACCAGGGAAAAGAGCATTCCGGGATCAAAGACGATATTGACGGAGAAAAAAGATGCGGAACGCCTGATATCGGTGCTGACGAATGGAGTGGCCTTTACTTAAGGCTCGAACCGGAAGGGAAAACAAACTTTTCCACTGAAGAGCTTCTCTCCCTCTGGGTCTATCTCTTTCCCTCCACTCCTTATCAGGAGATATTCCTCTGGGCAGAAACCCCTTTCGGAAGATTTTGTTACACGCCGGAAAACTTCTGGTTTCCCTGTCAAAGGCCTGTGAGGAGTGCTTGTGGCCCTTTTCCCGCAACCAAACATCTGGCCTTTCAGGGAAGCCTGCAACCGGATAGATACAAAATCTACCTCTCAGGAGATGAGGAACCTGATAACGATCTCCGAAATCGAGGAGTTTTTACCCTGCAATTTGAAATCCTCAAGAAAGATTTTTGATTTATCATCCAATTACGGTTAATTTTGTTTTCCCTTAAATTTTCTCTGACCTAAAAATTTCTTTTCCCTGACAGAAAGGGGAAACATTATCGTCTAAGAAGATAGAACTTAAACAATTAGTTTCTCCCTAAGTT
>JALSPN010000016.1 GCA_026985945.1 Thermodesulfobacteriales bacterium | reverse complement strand
GTAGGGCCTTACACGAAGAAGGAGGCTTCCATAAGACTTACCACGCCTCTGGTCTCCCGCCCTTATGTGGATCTCACCATTGCGGTAATGAAGGCCTTTGGGGCCGAGGTGGAAGAGTTTGGAGAAGTCTTTCGGGTAAGGCCGAAACCTTATCAGGCCAGGCGCTACCAAATTGAAGGCGACGCTTCAAGTGCTTCATATTTTCTGGCAGCGGCTGCCCTTCTTGGAGGAAGTGTGGAAGTGGTCAATTTGCCACCCAGATCTCTTCAGGGGGATGCGGCCTTTGCCGGGCTCCTTTCCCGTATGGGTTGTGAGGTTTCGTATCAGGGAGGGGTCAGGGTGAGCAAAGACCCTTCAAAACCCCTCAAAGGGATAGAGATCAACATGGGGCGTTACCCGGATCTCGTGCCCACGCTTGCGGTAGTAGCGGCCAGGGCCCGGGGGAAAACCCTTATCCGCGGAGTCCCTCACCTGCGCTACAAAGAGACGGATCGTCTCAGGGCCGTGGCCACGGAGCTCCGAAAATGTGGGGCCGAAGTGGAGGAGCTTGATGACGGTCTGGTCATTTCGGGCTCTGATGATCTTAAAGGCGCAGAGATCGAAACCTACCAGGATCATCGCATAGCCATGGCTTTTTCCGTTCTGGGCCTGGTTGTCCCGGGGATGATCATCAAGGATCCGGCCTGTGTGGCCAAATCTTTTCCGGATTTCTGGCAGGTCCTTGAAGGGCTTTATCTCTCATGAAGGTGGTCTTAATCGGATTTCGAGCCACGGGTAAGACTTCTGTGGGCAAGGCCCTTTCCCGTCTCCTGAATCTACCCTTTTATGACCTTGATCAGCTCGTGGAAAAGAAGGCCGGGAAAAGTATCCGTGAGATCGTAGCAGAAGAAAGCTGGCCCCGGTTTCGACAGCTGGAGCGGGAAATGATGTTTGAGGCCGCTTCCTGGCCAGAGGGTGTGATTGCTCTTGGGGGTGGGGCGGTAATGCATGAAGACGAAATGGAACTTCTCAAGCAAAAGGCCTGCGTAATCTGGCTCAAATCCCCTCCAGATGTTATAGCCAGGCGGCTTCTTGCTGACGAAAAAACCGCCACCCAGAGACCATCTCTTACCGGAGCCGGAGTCCTTGAGGAGATCGAGCTCCTTCTTACCAAAAGGGAGCCCCTTTATCACCGCTATGCCGACCTGGAGGTCGATTCTTTTGGCCGGGATCCCGAAGAGGTGGCAGAAGAAATTTCTTCTCTCCTCAAGCGCTGTCTCTGCGGTAGCGAATAGCAAGGGCCAGGAAACGATCCTCTTCGCCAAAAAGGAGCCTTTTTCTTGTAAGATCTTCCAGAAAGGACCTCAGCTGAGAGGCAGGAAGCTCCGGAAATCGGGAAATTATTTCCGGCCAGCTCCGGATGTCTCTCAGGAAGAGATAGATTTTTCGTGAAATCCCCTTAAGACGGTGGTGCAAGATTTTTCCGTCCGGCAGGACCTGGCGGATGAGAATGAAATTTCCTCCCTCTCGATAGGAAAGAAGCGGGCCGTGGGTCTTCCTGAGGGCCCGGTATTTCTTCTCCCAGTTCTTTACGGCCTCCTTAACAGGGCGCCAGATCTTTTGCTGAAAGCCCCTGTCCCCTCGATAAGCCCAGATCAGGGGAACAAAACCTTTCAAAAACTTCGCTGGTAGGAGATGACGGTAATAAGGATGGGGGTAGATTTTCTGGATCCCGAAGGCCTTGGGGTCTTTAAAAACCGGGCTTCCGTATCCCAGCCAGAAGGGGACACATTTGAGAGGGCGGAAGGGAAAGACATAGGGAAGGGTCTTTAAGGTTTCTTCCACCTCCTCGGGAGTGCTTCCGGGGAATTCAAGGATCAGGTTGGCTTCAAGTTCTATACCGGCCTCTTCGCAATGCCTCATGGCGGCAACATTTTCGATGAGCCTTGTCCCCTTTCTCAGTCGTTTTAAGAGGGAGGAACTCAGGGCCTCAATACCAATCTGGACCCACTTAAGGCCCCCGCGCGCAAAGACCTGATAGTCCTTCCTCCGGTAGCAGGCCCTCAATTCCGCAAAAATATGGTAATCCCTTTGGTGGGAGGAGAGGATTTCAAAGAGGTCCCGGGCCTCTTTCAGGGGAAAAGAATTGTCCATAAAGGCGAAGTCCAGGAAGCCTGAAGCGGCATGGGCTTCTATTTCTCGTAAAACCTGCTGGAGGGGCTTTTTCCGGAAGCCCCGCCATTGGAGATTGAGGTTGCAAAACTGGCACTTGAACCACCAACACCCCCGACTGGCCTCAAGGGGGATCATGGGAAAAAATCTCTTCTCGGAAGGGAGAGAGAGGACTTCTTTCAAGTAATCTTCGTAAATGGGGGAGGGAATTTCTGAAGGAGAAAGTTCTAAGGACCCTCCACCTGCTATCTGGCCTTTATTCCTGAAAAAGACGCCCTTTTCCGGAAAGGGCCCGTCAGAGAGGAGGTGTTTCAGGAGAAGGTAAAGGGGCCTTTCTCCTTCCCGATTGATGACGAAGTCAACCCAGGGAAAGGTGGCCAGAAGCCCTCGGCCCAGGTCTTCGGCACAGGTTGAACCTCCAAAGATAACCGGGAGTTCGGGATAATTTTCTTTGATCCATCTGGCGGCCCAGAGAGAAGTACCAAGCTGATTCAGGCAGACGGAAATCCCGACGGCCCGGTAATCTTCCCAGTTTTGATTTGAAAAATAGCTCTCAAGGCTTTTCCGAACGAGGGCCACGGTTTCTTCAAAAGAAAAGGACACCCCCCAGCGGCGTGCCCCTTTGAGGGCGAGTTTTTTAAGACTTTCTTCCCTTTCGGGGAAGAGAAGGGCAAAAGAGATACTTTCTGAAAGCCATCCGCTCTGAGAAATCTGGTGGTAAAGTTCATAGCCCAGATCGCGGGCCACGAAGAGATATGGGTGCATGGCCTTCACCTGAAGCTCAGGCCATACCTTCTTGAGATAGCCCTTCAAGACCCCGAGCTGGACCGAAGGCCTTGCGAAAAGAGGCCAGGGCAGGGAGATGAAAGCGATCTTCATCGTTTGTCAGGATGCAAAATTTTGACCATTTCTTCAAGAGCCCTGACTATTCGTGGGCCGGGCCTTGCAAACAAAAATTCATCTACATAGTAAACGCGGCCCTCTCTTACTGCCGGAAGCACCTTAAAAAAGGAGCGTCTTTCAAGGGGGGGAGGATTTTTATTCATGGGACCTTTTTGCACGATATAGACCTCTGGGGCCAGTTTAATGATCATCTCCGGGGAAAGGCGGACGAATTTTCGGGGAAGAGCGGCAAGATTGACCCCTCCGGCCCGAAAGATAAGGTCGTTTACGATGTTTTTCTTTCCGGCCACCAGGATTCCGGGATAAGAGACCTCGTAGAGGACCCGGGGGCGTGAAGGAAACTTGGAAACCCGGGCTTCGATCTTTAAGAGCTTTTCCCTAAGATGACGGAGAAGTTCTGTGGCCGCCTCTTCCCGGCCCAGGAGGATCCCTACACGCCTGATAGTATCAAAGACCATCTCCACGGTATAGGGATTAAAAACCGCTACTTTTAGGCCTTTTTCTTCGAGTTCTCGCACCGAAAGGAGCCCCCCTCGGGAGACAGAACCCTGCAGCACGAGATCAGGCTGCAGGGAAAGGATGATTTCGAGGTTGGGGCGAAGATGGGTCCCCACCCGGGGTCTGGAAAGGATACAGGGGGGATATTTTTCATGGGCCGTTACCCCCACGATAGCCTCACACTTTCCTAGGGCGGCAACGGTTTCCGTAAGGGCCCCGTAGAGGCAAACCACTCTTTTAGCCGGGGCCCTGAGGCTGATCTTCTTCCCCCGGTCATCAATGATGGAAATCTCCGCCCGCACGGAAGAAAAAAAGAAGAGTAATATAAGGAGGAGAAGGATTTGTTTCCGCAAAAAGGGCATGTTAAATGTAAACCATCTCGCAAATTTTTTGCAAGGCGGAGGAAGTATGTCGAAGAAAGTAAAAGTAATCGTGACCGCCGGTTACGGAACCAATTGCGAAAGGGAGACGGCCTATGCCTGCCAGGTGGCCGGGGCAGAAGTGGTGGATATCGTCCATTTAAGCTCTCTTATTTATGGCGAGGTGCGGGTTGATGACTATCATCTTCTCTGTTTTCCAGGGGGTTTTCTCGATGGGGATCACCTTGGTGCCGCTCAGGCCGGAGCCCACCGTTTTCGTTATGCCAGGGTAAAAGAAAGTGGTGAAAGGCTTCTTGATCAGGTCTTGCGCCTCATTGAAAGGGGAGGGCTCATCATCGGCATCTGTAACGGTTTTCAACTCCTCGTTAAATTGGGACTGCTGCCCGGGTTTGACGGAAACTATGAAAACCGTCTTGCCAGTTTGACCTATAACGATTCCGGGCGTTTTGAAGACCGCTGGGTCCGGCTGAAAATAAACCCTCACTCCCCCTGTGTTTTTACCCGCGGGCTTTCAGAAATGTATCTTCCTGTGAGACACGGGGAGGGGAAGTTCGTGGTCAAAGAAGAAGGGGTCCTTGAGCGGCTTAAAGAGTCTCAACAGATCGTTTGCCAGTATGCGGATCCCCAAACCGGGAAGCCCACCATGGAATATCCTTACAACCCCAATGGTTCGCTTGAAGCCATTGCCGGTATCTGCGACGAGACCGGAAGGATCTTTGGCCTGATGCCCCATCCGGAGGCCTACAATCACCCTACCAATCATCCTCGCTGGCGCCGGGGAGAAGAAGACCCCCTGGGGATCTTATTTTTTAAGAATGCCATCTCGTTTTTACGCGAAGCGATTTGATGCTGGCAGGTGGCGTCTCAGACTATTTACCCCGGATCCTTGAGGCCTTCTCCCGCCTCCGGAAAAAACTGCTCTGCGGGGGCCTCTTATTCCTCGGCCTTACGGTCTTTTTCTATTTTCTTTCTCCCCGGATACTTTTTCATCTTACCAGGCACCTGGGGCAGGAGCTTGCTTTCTTTAGCGTCCTGGAGTCTTTTCTGGCCCTTCTCAAGCTTTCTCTTTCCTGTGCCGTCCTGGTTCTGGTGCCTTATTTTCTATGGCTCCTCTGGGAGCTTATCTGTGAGCTCTTTTCTTTTCGCCGTCTCACCGGGCTCTGGTTTATCCTGGCAGGGGTGCTCCTTTTTTACGGAGGGGCTGCCTTCTGCTACTACGTGACCCTCCCTTACGGGGTAAAGTTTTTGCTTTCCTTTCAGAAAGAAGACATCGTCCCCCAGATCTCGGTGGGGCACTTTGTGAATTTTGTGGGGCTTTTTCTCATGGCCTTCGGGGCCATTTTTGAGCTTCCTCTGATCATGGTCACCCTCACCAGGGCCGGGATCCTTGACCCTTCACGGGTGGCCCGTTTCCGGCGGCACGCCATCCTGATCATCGTCATTCTGGCCGCTATCATTACCCCCACGCCAGACGCCTTCAATCTGGCCCTCATGGCGGTCCCCCTCTACCTCCTCTTTGAAGTAGGGCTTTTCTGTAGCCGGCTAGCTGCCAGATAGGCCTGT
>JALSPN010000015.1 GCA_026985945.1 Thermodesulfobacteriales bacterium | reverse complement strand
AGTTAGGAACCCCGTCACCCGCAAACTCTGGATAAAAGGCCGCGAACCCCGAAGAAGAGAAGTAATCGTTTTTATCTTTCCCAGAAACCGGAAGCTTGATTTCATTAAACGCGTGATAGGGCTTCCGGGAGAGATTGTAGAAATTCGGAACAAAAAGGTCTTTATCAACGGGGTCCCACTTGAGGAACCTTATGTCCAGCATACAGATCCCAACATCTTACCCCGAGAAATAAGCCCGCGGGATAATTTTGGCCCGGTCAAAGTGCCCCCTGGGCACCTTTTTGTGATGGGAGATAACCGCGATCAAAGCCACGACAGCCGCTTCTGGGGTTTTGTGCCCATCCGGGATGTCAAGGGGAAGGCCTTTATTATTTACTTTTCCTGGGATCGGGAACATTTTCGCATTCGCTGGCGGCGTATCGGAAAGTTGATTCGTTGAGAATTTCTCCTCTTATTCCGAAAAGGTTAAAAAAGAGGGAGATAACTGTTGGTTCCAGCCTTTCAAATTGGTAGCGAAGATTGGTGGCGTTTAAGAAGATTAAGACTCTCTGGTGTTTCCGAGAGCCTGAGTTCTTCTCAGGTAAAAGTCATTAGAACCGACGATCCTCTTGAAAGAGAAGCCCTTTTAGCCTTTATAAAGAAAAGATACGAAGAGCTGGAGATCGTTCCCCCTTCCTGGTCTCCCCCACGGTTTTCCGGCCCATTTTTTGTGGCCTACCTTCCTTCCATCAAAGGGCCTGCCTCCTGCGCGGCCCTTGTTGAAAGGGATCCGCCCTGCAAAAAGGTATATCCTGGAGAGTGGCGAAAAATAAAAGGTTTTTTCCGCAAACCGGCTGAGATCACCTTTCTGGCCACCGCAAAAGATTTAAAAGCCAAAAATACTCTTTTCCATCTTTTTAAAGCCATCTATCACTACGCCCTCTCACACCGGATTACGGATCTCTTGGTCTGCATCAATCCCAAACATGCTGATTTTTACGAAAAGATTTTGCTTTTTGAAAGGCGTGGCTCCCGTAAAGAGCATCCCTTTTTACCCGGTCTTTTTGTGATCCTGGAACATCTGGATTTGAAAAAGGCCAGAGAACGCTATTTCCAGGTTTACGGGAGCTTTCCTCCAGAATACAACCTTTATCAGTTCTTTGTTTCCGGGGAGTAAGGATTTTCGCGGCGATCAATAAAATAAGAATTTCCAGGCATCTTTTTGGCCATTTTTTTCACCTGTGCTGCCACGGCTGAAACCTCTCCGTAATGTTTGAAACGCCCTGGGAATAAGGGCACCACGGCTATAGATAAAGAAGGGAAGGAAAAGCGGCGCCTTTGCCCGGAGCGATCTTTTTCTTCAAAATATCCTCGTTTCCAGTCTTCAGGATCCAGAAAGCTGGGCAAAAGGCTCTCAAAATCCCTGATGATTTCCTGACAGGCTTCTTCTATGTTTTCCAGCGGGCAGATAAAGACAAAATCGTCTCCTCCAATATGCCCTACAAACCCCCGCGGGCCAAAACGGAAAAGTATCACATTGGAAAGAATCCTTGCCAGCATCCGCAGAATTTCATCTCCCCTGGCAAAGCCATACCGGTCGTTGAAGGGTTTGAAGTGGTCTAGATCTACATAAGCAATGGCCACTTTTTCCTGGTGGTTTATGTTTTCCTGAATGGCTTTGAGGATGGTGGTATTACCCGGAAGGCCGGTTAGGGGATTATTGTCCGCTGAACGATGGGCCCGGGCAAAGGCCAGATTGATGCGCGAAGAAATTTCCTCTCCAGAGGAATCCTCAAAAAGAAAATCATCTACCGGCAGGGCAAACCAGTCTCTTTCTATGTCCTCCTTTATCACCAGAATGATGGGCAGGATAGCCAGGTTGAGATTATTTTTGAGGGCCTTTACCAGGTCAAAGATAAGAGGGGGGTCGAGACTTTCCTGAAGAACGAGGAGCCCGGGCGGAGAGCTTAAAATTTCTTCTGCGGTGCGGCGGGGATCATTCTTGAAAGAGATCTTGTAAGCCCCCTTTTTAAGGGCGGGAGCCCAGCGCTTTTCAAGTTCTTTATCAACCAGAACGAGTATTTCCCTTGAGGCTTTCATTTCTCATTTCCAGCGTAAAAAAGCGCAATTCCAGCAAACGGTCTTCGAAGACCGGAATAATTTCTTCCAGGTCTTTTTCTTTAAGTTTAAGGAGTTTCCAGGCCTTTTCCGCCAGGGGAGGCACCCAGGGATCCCCCCCTGAACCGTATCCTTCGGCCCTGGTCATTATATCGGCAAAATGGACAATAGAGGCCTCTTTTTTAAATTTACGGGCCTTCTCAAGATGGTGGTGATAGGCAATGGGTTCCAGAAGTCTATCAGGCAAATTCCACTGGTTGGCAAGGAGGCGGCCGATTTCTCCGTGATCAAGGCCCAGGACCTCTCTTTCGGCCTCCAGAAAATAGATTTTTTTCTCCCGCACCAGCGCGATGATTTTCTGATAAAGTTCCGGAAATTCCGATCTTATGACCACTTTCCCCAGGTCGTGAAGAAGGCCTGCGGTTGTTACTTCTTCGGGATTCTGAAGCTCAAGCCTCTGGGCCAGGATACCGGAGGCCGCGGCCACCCCCAAGGAATGTTCCCAGAGGCTCAAGTCGTTGCTTTGCATGGTCTCAAAAATAGAGGCCGTAATAATCAGAGTGCGGATGACATTAAACCCCAGAAGGACGATAGCGTTTGAGACCGTGGAAATCCGGCGGGGGAACCCATAAAAGGCCGAGTTCACCATCTTTAAGACCTTACCGGTGAGGACCTGGTCTTTTTCTATAAGGGCGGCAATTTGAGGAGCAGTAGCATTCTCGTCCCCTATGAGCTTGGTAAGTTTCGCTACAATAGGGGGAAGAGTGGGGAGAGATTGAAGATTTCGGAGCCTTTTTTTGATCTTCTTTTTGGTATCATTCATCTTCTTTGCGAGTCTCCAGCCAGTAATTTCGTATAATCTCTTTTAGTTTTAAAAGCCTTTCGTCTCTTGCTACTTTAGCAAAGCGGGCCTCAAGGAGTTTGAGGTCCTTTTCAAGAGGTCTTTCCCAGGGAAAAGTGATGGGGTGCCCTTCAACGGTAACAAACTTGACCCCGAGCTTGGAAAACTTTTCCAGCAGCTCGGCATTGAGCTCGGTTCCGGGGCCACAAAGGGTGCGCCCCATCTCATCTCGTACCTCTGCCGCCACTTTCATCCCGGGTTTGGCCAGGGAAACTGGTATTCTCTGTCTCATATCTCTGGATATCTTTCGTAAAGTTTTAAGATTTCCTCGAACTGATGCCCCAGGGCCAGGACTTCAGGTTCGCTAAAGTGGGGCCCCATAATCTGAATCCCGATAGGTAACCCCTGGCCAGAAAAGCCACAGGGGAGAGAAAGCCCCACAATGCCAGCCAGGTTAACGGAGATGGTGTAAATGTCAGAGAGATACATCTTGAGGGGGTCATCCACTCTCTCTCCAATCTTAAAGGCCGGCGAAGGGGCCACCGGCCCCACGATAAAATCCACTTCTTTGAAGGCTTCCATAAAATCCCGCACAATAAGGGTCCTTACCTGGGAGGCCTTTTTGTAATAAGCGTCGTAATAGCCGGCTGAAAGGGCGTAAGTGCCTATCATGATGCGTCTTTTCACCTCCGGCCCGAACCCTTGAGAGCGCGTCTTTTTATACATTGCGATGAGGTCCTGGGCTTCTACTCGCAGCCCGTATTTAACCCCGTCGTAACGGGCCAGGTTGGAACTGGCCTCTGCCGGGGCGATAATGTAGTAGGTGGCCACCGCGTAAGGGGTGTGAGGAAGAGAAATCTCTCGGATTTCAAGCCCCAGTTCTTCTTTAAACACCTTTAAGGCCTCTTCGATTTTGAGACGCACCTCTTCCTCAAGCCCTTCTCCAAAGTATTCTTTCGGGAGGCCGATCTTTTTTCCGCGCAGGTCCATCTTAAGGGCCGAAAGGTAATCCGGGACTTCTTTCGGCGCGGAAGTGGAGTCTTTTGGATCCGGCCCGGCAAGATACTGAAGGAGAAGAGCGGCGTCTTTTACGGTGCGGGTGATGGGGCCAATTTGATCCAGAGAAGAGGCAAAGGCTACCAGCCCGTAGCGCGAAACCCTCCCATAAGTGGGCTTAAGGCCCACCACTCCACAGAAAGAGGCCGGTTGCCTGATAGAGCCTCCCGTATCAGAGCCCAGGGCTCCGGCACAAAAACCGGCTGCCACGGCAGCTGCTGACCCCCCTGAAGATCCGCCAGGGACGCGTGAAAAATCCCAGGGATTTTTGGTCGGGAAGAAGGCCGAATTTTCCGTGGAGGAGCCCATGGCAAATTCGTCCAGGTTGGTTTTTCCAAGAATTACGGCTCCCGCCGCTTTTAATTTGGTGATCACCGTGGCGTCAAAAGGGGGGACAAAGTTGGCAAGGATCCGGGAAGCACACGTGGTAGGAATGCCTCTGGTGCAGATATTGTCTTTTATGGCCAGAGGAAGCCCTAAAAGGGGCCTTTTCTCTCCCTCTTTCCGAGAGCGATCTGCCTCCTCAGCAGCTTTAAGGGCCTCCTCTTCGGTAACCTTTATAAAGGCCTTTATCTGGGGGTCTTTTTCTTTAATTCGTTCCAGAAGGGCCTTGGTGAGGGAAAGACTATCAGTCTCACCCTTTTCAAGCAGTTCTAACTGGGTTGAAAGGGGGAATTTATGCCACGTCATAAAGATTCCTCCTACTTGATGACTTTTGGGACCACAAAAAAGCCGTTTTCTTTTTCGGGGGCGTTAGACAGGGCTTCTTCAGTAGGAAGAGATCCTTTTACTTCGTCTTCCCGAAAGACATTTACTAAATTCAGGGCGTGATAAGTAGGCTCTACATTTGAAGTGTCAAGCTCTCCAAGTTTCTCCACATAAGAGAGTATTTCTGCCAGCTGTTCGGCGAAGCGTTCAAGTTCTACTTCCTCAAACTCCAGCCGGGCCAGATGGGCTACATGGATGACTTCTTCTTTGGTAATACTCATCACTTTCCTCCTGAAAGGAGTTTTAACGCCTTTTGGACTACTTCCAAGGGTTCTCGCCCCAAAATTCTGATCATGGGCTCTTTGCCAACGTCTCCCCGGTCGGCAATAAAGTCGGGGACAGCCCCCAGACGCTTGCAGACCAGAGAAACCCCCCAAGAAAGGGTTGAACCCTCTCGGGCTTTTATGTGCGCAGGCTCTTCCTGCCTGGAGAATTCCGTTACCTGATAACCAAGCTCCTGGGCTTTCTTAAGAAAGCGCTCTTCAAACCGAATATTCATTGCCGCCCGTCTGGAAGGATCAAATTGTAAGGCAGCCAGAATAACATTGGCAATATGGCGTGAGGCCCCAAACTTGGGGCATCCTACCGGCTGGGCGCCCTCGCCGCAGGCGACGATTCTGCCCGGAAAGGCCGCTACCTCTTGAAGATCCTGGGCCAGGGGTAAAGCGTAACCAAGGTTTGCCTGCACTTCGGGGATCAACTCCCTTACCGGAAAATTACAGAAAAATCTTGCCGCTTCCTCAAGCTCCACCA
>JALSPN010000014.1 GCA_026985945.1 Thermodesulfobacteriales bacterium | reverse complement strand
TTGACGCCCCTCTTGACGAAGTCAATACTCAGCGTTTCGTAAAACTCCTTCGTGAACTCAACAAACAGTCTCAGGTCATTCTGGTAACCCACAACAAGATTATTATGGAGGCCGCTGATAGCCTCATCGGTGTTACCATGGAAGAAAAAGGAATCTCTAAAATTGTAAGTGTTTCTCTTTCCTAACAGCCGTAATCATTTAAGGAATAACCGTGCCTTTGAAAGCTTTTACGCACCCTGTTTCTCTTTTCCGCCTCCAGACCATAATAAATCTGTAAAAATCGTACTGCCGAGGCCTTCGGACCACAGGCGGCTTCAAAAAGGGCCTCTTTTTCATAATCTTCCAGCCCGGCCTCTGTGAAGATCCGCCAGAGTTCTTTCTCTTCACAAAGCACTCTTTCTAGCCGGGCCGAGCCTGCGCCTTTCTTGCCAATGATGATCCAGGGGCGGTCGAGATCCGCTCGGGGATCACTTCCGGCGTGAAGATATACCCCTCGCCCTCCACAACCCGCTAAAAAAAATAACGACAGGAGAAAAATGACTTGTAATCTCATCTTCAATCTCCTAGCTTTTTTGTATATTTTAACTCATCAAAAATAAAAATTCCAAAATTTTTAGCAATTTTGAAAAAGGTTTGACATGGAAGCACCAAATTTTTATGAAAAATTCCAGGCTCAAAAAATGAAGGGAGTTCCCTGGATAGATGAAAATCAGGTTTTTAGGCACTGGTGGTTCGGAAGGTATTCCCTGTTTGCGATGTTCCTGTCTCCATTGTGAAGAGGCCCGGAAGACGCCACATTTCCGGCGGGCTCCCACCTCGGTCTTGATAAAAGAAAAAAACGAGGCCCTTTTAATAGATGCCGGTTCCGACCCCGGATTTCTGCTGGAGAAGGTCTCGCTTCAGGGAATCCTTCTTACCCACTGGCATGCAGATCACTGGGCGGCACTTCCTCGCCTGAGCTGGGCGGCAAGGCCTCTTCCTTTCCTCTGCCCGGAGCCAGAAAAGACCCCCTCTTTTATAAAACGGGGCCTCGTTCCCCTCAAAAAAGCCCCCCTCTTTTATAAAACGGGGCCTCGTTCCCCTCAAAAAAGCCCCTTTTGATCCTGAAAACTGGGGAATTTTTCAGATATATCCCTTACCTCTAAAGCATTCCGTCCTTACCTGGGGGTATCTCATAAAAACCAAAAATTCCACTGATAGTGTGGCCATCCTGTGGGACACGAAGGGGTTGCCGTCAGAGACTCTCTATTTTCTCCAGGCCCAGAGACCTAAGTTGGCCATTGTAGATGCTACTTATCCCCCTAATAAAGAGGCCCAAAATCACAATAACGTTTTAGAAGCGGCAAATTTAGGGCTTGCGGTAGCAGAGGAAGTCTATCTGACACACTTCTCCCATCAGAACTGGCCCCCTCTGCTGCTTGAGGAATATCTTTCTTCTCGTTTTGGAAATGATCCTGTGGCTCTCGCCTTCGACGGGCTGGAACACCAGCTTTCCCATCCCCTGAGGCTGTCTCTTGAAATGGCAAAAGCCATTTAAAGCTTATTCTTCTCTTCCATAGACGTCTTCAAAACGAACGATGTCATCCTCTCCGAGGTATTCGCCGTTTTGCACTTCTATTATTTCAAGGGGTATCTTCCCCGGGTTTTCCAGCCGGTGTTTGGTAGATTTGGGAACAAAGATGGATTCGTTTTCGTGCAGATACATTTCTTCTTCACCGATCTGGACTTTGGCGGTTCCCCTCACAACTACCCAGTGTTCGGAGCGGTGATAATGCATCTGGAGGCTCAGACGTTCTCCAGGGTTGACCACGATGCGTTTTATTTTGTAACGGGGGCCTTCCTCAAGAACGGTATAACTTCCCCAGGGGCGATAAGTGGTCACGTGCTCGGTAGCCTCAGGATAACCAGAGGCCTTAAGTTCTTTGACCAGCTCACTTACCTTCTGGGTCTCTCCCCTTTTGACCAGGAGGAGAGCATCAGGGGTCTCTACTACCAGATGATCTTCAAGACCTATGGTGGCGATCAGGCGCTTGTTGCCCAGAATAAGAGAATTTCTGGTATTGATGCTTATAATCCGGCCTTCTTTGGCGTTTCCGGCTTCATCTTTAGGTAGAATATCGAAAAGGGCATCCCAGGAGCCAATATCGTTCCAGTAAAGGTTTAGGGGGACGGTGGCCACCCGGGAGGATTTTTCCATCAAGGCGTAATCTATAGAAATGTTGGGGAGTCTGGAAAAATTTTCTTGCATCCTCAAAAATCCGGAAGCGTAAAAAGAGTATATATCCGGGGCGTGCCTTTCAAGTTCTTCTTCAAAGGTTACAGAATTAAAAAGGAAAATTCCGGCATTCCAGTAAAACCCCCCAGACGATAGATAATGCCTTGCCGTTTCAAGGTCAGGTTTTTCGGTGAAATGTTCAACCCTGAAGGCTTCTACCCCCGGGATATTCAAAGATTCACCTTTTTTGATGTATCCGTATCCGGTCTCCGGGCGATCAGGCATAATTCCAAAAGTTACCAGGTATCCCTTCTGGGCTACTGATTTGGCCTTCTTAACCACCCTGGCAAACTCTTCTGCCGGTTCAATTACATGATCTGAGGGGCATATCAGGAAAGATTCCTCTGAAAGGTCACCGAATTTTTCTTTGGCATAGGCCAGGGCCAAGGCAATGGCCGGAGCGGTATTCCGGCCTGCAGGTTCACAGAGGAGATGATAGCCTTCAAGACCAGCCAGATGAGATTTGACATGGAACCTGTAATCTTTGCGGGTGATAATGAGGATGTCTTCCGGGTTCAGGAAACCCAATAATCGTTCTGCAGTCTGGCGAAGGAGGGACTTTTCGCCGTTAAGTTTTAAGAATTGTTTGGGATACTCTTCCCGTGAAAGGGGCCAGAGTCTGGTGCCAGAGCCTCCTGCCAGGATAATCGCCTTCATGGGATGCTCCTTTTAGGCCTCATTTTTAAGGGGCGGCTGGCCGGTAGATTCTAAAACCGACTGCCAGAAACGACTCTTGAGATTAACCTGTTTTCTCCGGGTAACAGCCAACTTCAAAGGAACATGGATGTAACGATCGTTAAGGTAACTCACCATAAGGCCGGTTTTGCCGGCCATGGCGGCGTGGGTGGCATATTGCCCTAAAAAACCACAATAAATACGGTCGTCCACAATGGCCGGAATACTTCGGATGATGTAGCTGGGATCAATGTAGCGGAGATAAATTTCCATTCCCTTCTCCGCAAAATATTCTTTAATCTTGTCTTTTAAAAACTTTCCGATGTCTCCAAGCTTCAGATTCCCGGAGGCGTCATACTCAGGGGGATCCGGGCGCACGTATTTTTGTCCGGCACCTTCAGCCACCACTATAACGGCGTGTTTACGAGCTTTGAGGCGCTCTTCCAGGGCGGCCAGAAGCCCTCGCGGCGGTTCCAGATCGAAATCTTCCTCCGGGATGAGACAGAAATTTACTTCTTTACGGGCAAGGGTGGCAGCCGCCGCGATAAAGCCCGAGTATCTTCCCATAACTTTTACAAGCCCTATCCCGTTTGGTACGGCCACGGCCTCGGTATGAGCGCACCTGATGGCCTGGCAGGCCATTTCAACGGCGGTATCAAAGCCAAAGGTCTTGGAGATAAAAAAGATATCGTTGTCAATGGTCTTGGGGATTGCTACCACCGCGATTTTGATTTGCCGCCGGTCAATCTCCTCCTTGATTTTATTGGCCGCCCGAAAAGTGCCATCACCACCGATCATGAAGAGAATTTGAACGTTTAAGCGCTCCAGGGCGTCCACGATCTCTTCTATAAGTTGTGGACCCCGGGAGGTCCCAAGTATTGTCCCCCCCAACTCGTGAATATTGGAAACAACTTCTGGGGTAAGCTCCAGGATATCGTGACCATATTTAGGGATAAATCCCTGCAATCCGTAACGGATGCCGAATATGTGACGCACTCCGTAAGAATAATAGAGGGTGAGCACAATGGAGCGAATTACATCGTTTATGCCAGGGCAAAGCCCCCCGCAAGTAACAACGGCAGCCCTGGTCTTGGAAGGATCAAAATAGATCTTGGGGCGAGGGCCGGCAAGCTCCGCCGTAGGAGGAACCTTACCCCCGGAAAGACATTTTTTCAGGTAGCTTTCAGATAACTTAAGACTCACCCGCATATCATCGGTTACATAGCAGAGCGGATCCTTCTTGAGGGGGGTATCCACCTTGCAGAGACCAAGGGTTTCGATCTCAAGATCAAGTTCTTCCTCGTTAATCTCTTCTAATAATTCGAGTTGACACTCCATATTTTTAGACCTCCTGCCTTTCTTATCGCTTCTCCGGCGATTTTTTTAAAAGATCTTTGAGGGCTTCTTCAATTTCAGGAAATTGAAAACGAAATTTATGCTCTAAAAGCCTTTGAGGACGGGCCTTGACTCCTCCTAAAAAGAGAGCGGCAAGTTCACCAAAGAAGAGTTTTAAAATAAACCCTGGCACGGGGAAAATAGCCGGACGCCGCAAGACCCTGGCTAGGGCCTTCACGAATTCTTTCTGGCGAACGATACCGGGGGAGACAAAATTAAAAGGCCCGGAAAGGGCATCGTTTTCTGCCAGAAAGCTGGCGGCCCGGCAGAGATCCTTGATGTGTATCCAGGGAAACCATTGGTTTCCGGAACCCAAAGGCCCTCCAAGCCCCAGCCTGAAAGGCAAAAGCATCTTTTTAAGGGCTCCACCATCCCGCCCCAATACGATCCCGAAACGCATCAAACAGACCCTTGCCCCCCGCTTCTCCCCTTCCAGGGCCTCTCTTTCCCAGGCCTGGCAAACTTCTGCCAGAAAATCTTTTCCAGGGGAAGCTTCTTCTGTAACTTCTTCTTCACCGCGGTCAGCACCGTAAAAACCCACCGCGGAGGCGTTTAAAAGGACGGCTCCTTCTCTCAAAGCCACAACTATCTGTTTGGTAGCCTGGACTCTGGTCTCCCGTATCAGGCGTTTGTAGGCAGGTGTCCAACGAGAAAAGATATTGGCCCCCACGAGATTGATTACCACCTGAGAAGAAAAGCAGACTTCCTGCCAGGGGCCAGGTCTTAGGGGATCTCCCAGGAGAGGACGGGCTCCAGAAGGAAGGCGATCTTTCCTGGAAGGATGCCGCACGAGGACGTTTACTTCAAAACCACGGGTCAAAAATTCCTCTATAATATAGGGACCTATAAAACCGGTTCCACCTGCCACGAAGACCTTTTTCAAAGGCACCTCCTTTCTAAAACTTTAACGAAAAATTGAAATTTGATCTATCAAAAGCAGCTAAGTTTTAATTAAAATTGCGGATTCAAGAAAAATAAATTCTATCTCAAAACCTCTCATTAATGAAAAAACCTGGTAAAATTCTAGGAAATGTCTTGGCAAATTGTAATCTCTTTTATTCGAAATTTTATCCTTTTATTATCTGATATCGCCCCTTATTTCCTTCTGGGGCTATTGATAGCCGGGCTTCTAAAGGTCTTTCTCCCTCAGGAAAGGCTTGCCCTCCATCTCGGAGAAAAGAGATTTTTTTCTATTTTAAAAGCCGCTCTCATCGG
>JALSPN010000013.1 GCA_026985945.1 Thermodesulfobacteriales bacterium | reverse complement strand
TAACGGGTTTCTTATCGGGGCCAAGCTCTACTTTGCCCCCATGACACATCTGGCACCCGGAACGACGGGTAGCCGTGGTGCGAGGGTCACCCTTGGGAACCCCCATAAATTCCCCACCCTCAAGATGATACATGAGAACCTGAAATTTTTTCTTCTCAACTACCGGAGCGCTCGCAAGCCTTGAATGGGCACTTTTTTCAAACTGTTCCACTTCCGTAGGATGACAACGGGCACAGGTCTTAGGAGATACCATGGGAGAAGTATAAATGTTAGAACCTCTTACCCCTTCACACTGGCTGGCCATGGGAGAACTTTTGGGGACCACGTGACAGTCGTAACAGGAAACGCCGGCGTGTGCCATACGGGAATTCTTCCAGTCTTCCACGATACCAGGGGTCTTCTTGGCGTGACACTCAATACACTTAAGGGCTTCCTTGGAATAGCCTCGCTTAATCACCAGTTCTTTGGTTTTGGCTAAATTAGGATAGCCCTGGGCAGCGTAAACCCCTGGCACCAGGAAGACGGCCAGAAAGGCCATTAGAAAGATCCACCTAAAAGAGCTGCCTAACCTCATACAAATCCTCCTTACCTTATTTTTTTTCATTCTTGGCCACTTTTTGCCGGGCAAGTTCTTCCTGCATCGCAGTAATTACATCTCCGTGCCCTGCGGTCTGGTGGCAGGTGATACAATTCTCCCGCGTATTGCCGAGTTCATACTCCCGGTGGGCCTTAAAGGCCTTGAGAGGAATCCCTTCTGCCACAAGATTCTTGTGACACTCCCGACACCCGGATTCATAAGCCTGATGTTTGTAAGGAACCCTGTGTTTCCAGTGTTCGATCCAGTGCTCAGGTTTTCCCTTGCCGCGCAGGTGTCCGAGGTAATCGTTGAGACCGAATTTAAATTTGCTAACGAGATAGTTGACGAGGTTATCGTGCGGGAGATGACAATCAGCACACTCTGCCTTTACCACCCCCTTCTGGGAAGGACCATGAACTCCGGCCTCCCAGGTCTCAAAAAAGACCTTCATTTCGTGGCAGGAACTACAAAATTCCGCCTTCCCTGTAGAAATTACCTTGGAGGCCGTCACCAGAGAAAATACGATGGTTATCAATATCCCCACAATCAGACCCAGGACAATGCCACCTTTGTTCATACAGGCCAGTCCCCTTTATAATTTGTTTTGTTTTGCCCCTCTTAATAAATGAAAATGGCGTAAATGTGGGGTTAAAGTTGTAACATCTATGTTAAGATTTTAAAAAATTTCAAATTCCTGAACAAATAGGTAAAATTTAAATAATGTTTTCTTCTCTGGGACGTAAAATTCTCTTTGCTATTGCTTCCATCCTGATTCTCTTCTGGCTCTTCTTTTTCTGGTGGTCTGTAAAGGAGCAAAAAAAATTTTACCTCCAGCAGATGCGGCGAGAGGCTCAGGCTATTTACCATTACATCGTCCTGGCCCGCGAATGGATCTCAAGCCAGGGGGGCATTTTCGTCAAACAAGGAGAGAGATTTATCAAAATTACACCTTCTCACTTTACGAAAGAATTAGCCCGGTTTGCCGCTCCCAGGAACCTACCTTTCACCTTTAAAGTGGCCGTTATAAACACCCAAAACCCCTCTCATCGGCCCGATGAATTTGAAAAAAAAGCCATTCTGGCCTTTCAAAAAGAAAATATCCAGGAATACTGGAAGCTTTATGAAAATCAAACCACACCCGTTTTCAAGTATGCAGCCCCCCTCAAATTTCAGAAAGTATGTTTCAACTGCCACAGCAACATTAAAAATTATCAGCCTCCCGCTTGTATTAGCGTAACATTGAGTGCCAAACCGTTCCTCGAAGAATTAAAGAAAAACTATTTAAGACTGTCTATTTCATCAGTTTTAATAACAATTCTTATATTTTTGGCATTATGTTGGTTGATAAAATATTTAATTTTAACCCCTCTCAATAAATTCATCTTAGCAGCAAAAGAAATAGAGAAAGGAAATTTCAATATCAGAGTAAAACTGAATACAGGAGATGAGTGGGAAAAGCTAAGCATTTGTTTCAATGAAATGCTAGACAGTCTAGCCAAACAACAAGAAAAATTAGAAGAAAAGGTAAGAGAAGCAACAAAAGAGTTATATCAGGCATATTCCGAATTAAAAAAGACAGAAAAGTTCCGTTCAGAATTTTTTTCAAACATTACGCACGAATTAAAAACACCAGTTACCGCTATAAAAGGAACAGTTGATTTGATAGAGAGAAAAAAAAGCGCAGATCATAAACACTTAGCAATAATAAAAAAGAACATTGAAAAACTGTCAAAAATGATAAACGACTTATTGGATTATTCCAAAATAGAAAGTGGACAAATAGAACTTTTAAAAGAAGAAAACAACTTAATAGAAACCATAGAAGATGCCATTTTCATGGTAAGTTCTCTTTTACAGCAAAAAAATATCGAAATAATTTTAGAAAACAAAAAAGATATATGGGCAAATTATGATAACGAAAAAATACAGCAAGTTCTTTCAAATCTTTTAATTAATGCCATCAAATTTTCTCCAGAAAACGGAAAAATAATTATCAAAGTCAGTGAAAACGAAAAAGATGTTATTGTAAGTGTAGAAGACTTCGGGCCAGGAATTCCTCCTGAAGAACAGGAAAAAGTTTTCCAGAAATTCTATCGGGTTTCAAAAGATAAAAGGGAGGGCATTGGCTTAGGTCTAGCCATATGCAAGGGAATTATAGAAGCACATGGAGGAAAAATCTGGGTTAGCCAACCAGATCACCGGGGATGTATTTTCCACTTCACTCTACCAAAAGGAGAAGAAGATGGAAGAAAAAGCCAAAATTCTCATCATTGAAGATGATAGTGACATCGTATTTATTTTAAAGGAACACCTGGAATTAGATGGTTTTGAAGTTTATGGTGCTGAAAATGCAAAAGAAGGTTTTCGTTTGCTTTCAGAAAAAAGACCAGATCTTCTTTTATTAGACCTAAATCTTCCAGATATGGATGGTCTTAAAGTTTGCCAGAAAATAAGAAAAGAAAGTGATATTCCCATCATTATGCTAACAGCAAGAGATAGTCTTTCTGATAAAATCAAAGGATTTGAATGTGGAGCTGATGATTATCTTGTTAAACCTTTTGAATATTTAGAAGTTGTAGCAAGAATCAAAGCCTGTCTCAGAAGAGCCAAAAAAGCAAGTAAACGAAAAGAAATTCTAGATTTTGGAAAATTAAAAATAGATTTAAACAAAAGAGAAGTTTACCTGGAAGGAAAGCCTGTCAAACTTACCAAAAAAGAGTTTGATCTTTTAAAGGTCCTTGCTTCCCATCCAGACGAAGTATTGAGCAGGGATTTTTTGCGCAATCAACTCTGGCCAGAGAAGGAAATATACCCCTGGAGCCGCGCCCTTGATGTTCACATCCAGCGCCTGCGTCAGAAAATAGAGCCTGACCCGGAAAACCCGAGCTTCATCATTACCCACCCCGGGGTAGGCTACCGTTTTGCCCCACCTGAGCCCTGAACCCATTGAAAAGAAAGAGACTCAAAGCGGCAGCTGTCTATACATTCTCCGCAATTCCAGCAGTAAGAACTCTGGCTTTCTCCTTCCTGGGGAGAAAGCCCCAGGGGACAGGCCCGCACACACAAACCGCACCTCTGGCACTTTTCTTTTTCCTGAACCACCCGCAGTCTGCGCCTCTGGCCCAAAAAGGCCAAAAGGCCCCCCAGAGGGCAAAAATAACGACAGAAAAACCGGCGAGTAAAGAGATTGAGCACCAAAACCCCTATGATAACCACTCCTTCAAGAGCCAGGGTGTGAAAAAAGACCGCCATCATGATTTCACGCCCTACAAGGCCTGGAGGAGATAAAAAGACAAAAAGCGGCGCCCCCAAAATCATGGCCAGGGTGATGTCCCCAACCAGGGCGAACCAGAGGGTGGCCCTGGGAAGACGGATCAAATCACGCCTTTTTTTAACGCCCCAAAGTCGTAAAAAGCGGTCTTCAAGCTCGCAGAGAAAATTTATAGGACAGATCCAGCCGCAAAATACGCGGCCCAAAAAAAGGGCCACCAGAATGGGGATTAACATGCCTATCAAAAGGGGGAGATAAATGGTTTTGGAAACCAGGATACTTTCAAGCCCTTCCAGCGGAGAGACGAACCAGAGATTGCCAACCCCGAGAGATTGATACCAACCCTGCACAAAATCAAAATGCCAGTAAAAAATCAAAAAAGGATTGACTAAAATTACTAAAAAAGCCAAAAATTGCACTAAAAGACGAATTTTTCCGTATTTATTAAACATGTTTTTCAAAAGAATAAACAGGTTCAATATTTATGGCCTTGGGATTTACCGGACAGCCGTGGGTGCAGAGACCACAACCCGTGCAATATTTTTCATCCACCACCGGGCGCAACTGATCCAGATGAATGGCCTTTTCTTTGAAAGGGCAAACGTTGTAACAGGTCCGGCAAAGGGCAATACCAAGCCAGGTAACGCATTGACGGTGATTTATCACCGCCACCCCCATCCGAACTTCATCCTGGGCCACAGGTCTTAAGGTGCCGGTGGGGCAAATCTCAACACATTTCATACACAAATAGCAGGGAATTTTTTCTACTTCTATTAAGGGAGTCCCGGCAAAGACCCCGTATCTTACGTCCAGGATTTTGATGGAACGATACGGGCAAATTTCTGCACAGCGCCCACACCTGATACACTTGGCGGGAAAGATTTCTTCAGGCACCGCCCCTGGAGGGCGAAGATGATTCACCTTTACCGGCGAGGTAAAAAAGGGCCGCGGAAAGGCCTTTTGAGACACCGAGAGTAGCAAAGTAGCTAACAAAGATTTAATGAATGTCCTGCGGTTTACGTCCAAAACGGATCTTCGGAACATACTCTCCCCTCTCAATCTTTTCCACTTCATCTTCACCGTGAAGATAGGCCAGATCACAGTTTATGACCCCTTCCAGAGAAAGGAGTTTCTCAACGGTTTTTTCCATTCTTTCTGAAGTCTCCGCTTCAAGGACAATTATCACTTGCCCCCTTTCATCGTATCCGTAAACCGTTAGACCCTCAAAATAAGAAATCCTCGCCAAAATCTCATCTCTTCTTTCCGGTTGGACGTGAAGGACAAATCCTCCGATAGGCACCAGGCTTCCTCCCGTTAATGTGGCTTAGACACAATAAATTTCTTTGAAGACAAAAAGAGAGGGGGGTATTTAATCCCCCCTCTATTAGACTTACAGGGTCACAATATAGGGTTTGAGGGGCTTGGGCCCCGAAATCCTCTTTATGCGACAGGCACAGATTTTAAACTCAGGCTCTTTAGAGCCGGGGTCAAAGGCATCCTTGGTAACCCGGTTAATCATACGATCTTCGTGCATGTCATGCCAGTAAACGAAGACCATACCTTCCATGGGGCCTTCATAGACTTTAGCCGGCAGAATATTGCGCCCCCGGCGGGTTTCAACCAGGACCATATCCCCCGGGCCTATCCCCAGACGCTTGGCATCTTTAGGGTTAATTTCCACATAAGCGTAAGGATTGGCCCGCATAAGCTCTTTGA
>JALSPN010000012.1 GCA_026985945.1 Thermodesulfobacteriales bacterium | reverse complement strand
AACGCGGTGCCCGGGCGATTGCGGAATTTTTAATCACGCACCGTTCAACGCGCTAAGTGCGCTTACCGAAAATTTGGGTGCAAAGCGGGCTATTCCGAAAATTAGGATAAAATCCACACAAAATGTTGAAGAACCATTTTTAACCCATAATTTCCGGTTAGCAGAGTAGAGAAGAGCTTTTCGGTATTATTAATGAGAGCATTAAAGGTCTGAATCATAGGATCCGTTCCCATTTTTCGGAACGAAAAATAGGAACGGATCCCAAAGAGACAATGTTACCTAAAAAATGCTCTCAGTAATATATTTCAAGGAAAATGCTCACTTTGACTTTTTCACCCAAAGGGTGTGCTAGTGAGGGCGAAGGGGATCTCCCTCACCCTTTCAGGGGGAGGGATGGGGAGGGGGTGAAAGCTCAGCAATCTGCGCCAACTTTCACCCTCCCCTGCCCCTCCCTGCGAGGGAGGGGAAGATTAACCGGAAATTAGGGATTTTTAATGGTATGAAATAAGAAAAGAACAGGAAAAGGAGGACTTGATGAGAAAAAGCTTTCTTTTTGTGGCAGCACTTCTTCTTTTGCTGGTGGCCTTTTTCGGGCTGAGCCTGGCTGGGGAGCGGGGGCTTAGGGTGACCAATGAGATGATCTACGAGAAGCTCCTTGAGATGGAGAAGAGGCAGGCGGTGCTTGAGGCCCAGTTTCGAGAGTTCAAAGAATCAGTTGATAAGCGCTTTGAACAAGTTGACACGCGCTTTGAAGAGCTACGGGAAGATATGAACAAGCGCTTTGAACAGATAGATCGTCGGATAGATGAGACCAACCGGCGGATAGACGAGACTAACCGGAACATGAGGTGGCTGGGGTTGATCATGGGGGGATTGGTGGCGGCGGTGATCGCCATTGTGGTGTGGGACAGACGCACCGCCGTAAGGGTAGCGGTGCGGGAGGCAGAAAGAGAGCTTGAAGAAAGATATGAACTTGAGCTGATGAAAAAGATAATCGGAGCCCTGCGGGAACTAGCCAAGGGAGACAAGCGCCTGGCCGAAATTCTGCGCCACCACGGCCTACTTTGAATGGCAAGTGGCAAACGGGGAGTGGAAAAAATGGGGCTTCAAAGGCTAAAGTCTTCTCCCAGGTAAAAAGTGCGTGCCTTGGGGCTTTTGGCAATCTCTTCCGGGGTGCCGGTCTCAAGGACTCGCCCCTGATAAATGAGATAGGCCCGATCGCAAATTTTTAATGTTTCCCGCACGTTATGATCAGAGATCAGGATTCCGAGTCCCTGATCGCGAAGTCTTTTAAGGAGCTGCTGAAGGCCTTTAACAGTTAGGGGGTCGATGCCGGCAAAGGGTTCATCAAGAAGGATGAAGTCCGGCTCGAGGGCCACGGCCCGGGCAATTTCAACCTTGCGAGCCTCTCCCCCCGAGAGGGTAAAGCCTTTATTCTGGGCGAGATGGGCTAAGCCAAATTCTTCAAGAAGGGACTCTTTGCGCCGCAGGCGTTCTTCTTGAGAAAGGGGCTTCAGCTCAAGCACCCCCAGAAGATTTTTTTCCACCGTGAGGTCTCTAAAGATAGACCTTTCCTGAGGAAGATAGGTAAGCCCAAGTCTCGCCCTTCTGGCCAGAGAGAAGCGGGTGATCTCTTTTTCGCCAAGGAACACCTTCCCCTGATCAGGGTGCAGGAGCCCCGCGATCATATAAAAAGTGGTGGTTTTTCCGGCCCCATTAGGCCCCAGAAGCCCTACAATCTCTCCGGCCTGAAGTTCAAGGCTTATGCCACGCACTACCTCTCGCCTGCGAAAACGTTTGGTTAGCCCCTCTGCCCGGAGAGTTCTCATCTGTTAGCGTACCCCCTTGGCGAGGAGGGCCTTCCATCCCCAGAGAAGGAGAGCCAGAAAAGGGTGCTCCCGCAAAAAAGAGGGAATTTCAAGCCTCTTTCCCGTGTGTCTTTCGATCTTCCAGAGGGTATAATCCACCCCTCCCTGAAAAGTGAAACTGGCCTTTAAAAGCCTCAATACGGAAAGAATCTTTCCCTCCCAGATACGGGCCTCCCAGAGGAGCCGGGCCTTTTTTCTCTCCCGGGCCGGAATAGCGGCTTCGTAATGGGTGTTTTTTATCCTTAGGGGGAAGGGGAGGGCTTTGGCGCTCAGGATGGAAAGCTTGGTGAGATGGAAGGCAAATTTTTGCCAGAGCCTTTCTAAACGCGTGGGCTTTTCAGGGCGCAGTTCGGCCCGATAGCACCAGGAAAGCCCGCCAAGCCAGAGGTCCTTTACCGTTCCAACCGGGGGAAGAACCGGTAAGACCCTCAGATGAAAAGTGATTACAGCCTGGGCCAAGGCCTGAATAACGCGCCGGAAAGCGGTCTCATCTGCCCACCAGATAGGGGCTGCGGGCTGGCAGAACCTTCCCCAGAAATAAGAATGAAACCAGCGGGGTGAGACCGCCTTCTCAAATTGCCAGAGACTCATCACGGCATACTTGCTTCTTAAAAGTTTTTCCCGCCAGGTTTTTTCGAGATAAAAGACATTCGGCGGAAGGAGATAGTTGGCTACGGCCCAAAGGGGATTCTGATAGGCCTGACGATAATTTTTAACCAGCGCGTAAAAATCGTGGAGCCCTTCAAATTCTAAGCCTTCCTGAAAACAGGATCCGTAGTAAAGGACTACTTTTAAATGCGGGTAGCAGGCCCGGATTTCTTCTACCAGGGTGAGGACCGCTGGAGAAGGGGTGGCTCTTTTGGCAAAGGTCTCAAGATAGCGAAAGAGTTCTTTTAGCATCACCATGTGTAAAACACCACTCTATCCGCGGCTTTAATTATAAAAGGCACGCCTTTGTTTTCTATTATCTCGCCGTCCAGGGCAAGTATTTCGGTCCTTAATGCGATTTTTTCTTCACATGATACAAAAAGGGGAAGAATTGTGCGAGGGAAAAGGCCCACCTTGATTTCCGCACAGGGTTTTTGGAAAAAGGGCCTTAGAGAAACAAAGACCTTCTCAAGAGTAGTAAAGATGGCGGCCTGGGCTTTTTGAGGGGGGCTTCCGAAGATGAGGGATTCTCGCCCGTTTTTAACCCCTTTTAAAAGGAGGCGTAAGGTTACCGGAAGGGCGTTTTTAAGCCCCCTTTTTCCCGATCTTATACGGCGCAGGTTGTAGAGCCTCACCCCTTCTGCCAGTAAACCCGCCCCGCAAAAGAGACCATAAAGACCATGAGGCTCAATCCGAAGGGCCTTTCTTTCTCTGACAAGCGGCGGAAAACCCTTGAGGAATCTCTGAAAGATGGACAATTGCCCCCGGGGGCGACTCACATCCCAGGCAATGAGATTGGTGGTCCCCCCCGGGAGCACCGCAAAGGCGGGTTTTCGGCCCTTGCGAAGACAGGCCGTAAGAACAGCTGAAACAGTGCCGTCTCCACCGCTTATAAAAAGGATTTTTTTGGAGAGGGAAAGCAACTTTTCCGTGGCGTAAAGGAGCTCTTTAAAATTACTTCCAAGGCGTATTTCGAGGCCGGCATGTTTGGCAAAGGCCAGCAGGAGAAAGGCCTCTTTGGTGTTTTTCCCCCCTTTGGGATTTAAGATGAGGCCTGCATCTTTTAAAGAGAAGGGACTTTTCTGGTGAACCACCTAAGCGCCCGCTTTTTATGGCTATATTTTTCGATTTCCGCAAGCCAGGGTTTAAGAGGCCTCCCCCGGGCCACCCAAAGGGCCCATAGTAACCGCAGAAGCAGGATAAGGGCGGTTAGAACCATCCAGACCGTAACGGCCAAAAAGCCCTTGGCAGGTTCCCCCAGAAGAAGGCTTGCCGTCAAAATCAAAAGGCAGGGATTTCTTCGGGCCAGGAAGAGACGAAAATAGGAGTCAAAGGGCTTCCAGCAAAAAATTTCAAAGCCGAAACGGGCCATAAAGGCCCCTTCTACCAATCTTTCAAGGATATAGCTCCCCACCAAAAAGAGACTCAGAAAAGAGATAGAATAGGGGAGATCGTAAAGACCTGCCTTTTGTGTCCCCAGGGCCCAGAGGATATACCAGATGGGAGGGTGCACCAGGTCTATGAGATGGTCAAAATAATGACCGAAACGGCTTGAGGTCACCGTAACCCGGGCCAGTTTGCCATCTACGGTATCAAGGAAGGTCATGACCCAGGCAGCCACAAGCCCCGAGACCAGATGACCCCGGTAGAAAAGGTAGCCGGCAACAACCGCCAGAAAGGCCCCGAAAAGGGTGACATGGTTGGGTTTGAGACCAAGCTTGACGCATAATTTTACGGCATACCGGGCCGGTTGGGGCCAGAGCCATTTGGTTACCAGGTCCGTCACCCCTTTGTAAGACCAGTCGTAAAGCCTTTTTTCGGCCTCTTTACGGTTAGAAGGGGTAACCTTTATGGCAAAGGGGGGTTCAAACTTGCGGAGCTGTTTGAAAAAGGCGGCAGAGACCTGAGAAAGCTCTTCTTGAGGAAGAGAAGGAGGGCAGGGGGCCCTTCCCTCAAAAAAGCCCCGAACCTGAGAGGCCAGAGGGGCTGACACCCTGGCCGCCAGGGGAATCTCTTTTCCAGCTTCTTTTTTGACCAGAATAAGATCCTTCTCAGCGGAAAAAAGATACTTGATTAAGCGGTCATCCAGGAGATAATCAGCACGAAAAAAAAGGACTTTATCTTCCGGCCTGAGAGCCGAAAAGTCTTTTAGAATAGAAACAGAGGGCCCTAAGAGGCGTTTTATCCTCTCGGGGATCGTAAGACCCCAGATTTTTTCCCGGCTCTCAAAGAGAAAACAGACATAAATAGCCATCGAGCTTCATTTTAACGAAAACTCTGATGTTAGCTAGTAAGCGAATCCTTCTTCACATTTCAGACTGGCACCTGGCAAGCCCTCATCCTTCCTGGTCTGCCATCTTCAATCGCAGGCTTCCGGGGTACTGGCGCTGGAAGTTTTTGCGCGGTAAAAGGCATTCCCGGCTGCTTCTCGAAAAATTTATCCGGCTGAGAAGGGAATTTTCCCCCTCCAGGGTCCTTGTTACCGGAGATCTCACCCACCTGGGGCTTCCAGAGGAATTCGAAGAAGCCAGAGAGTTTCTTAAAAAGCTTGGTCCGCCAGAAGAAGTGCTGGTGGTCCCGGGAAATCATGATTCCTACGCCCCTGAGCCCTGGCAGTTTACTTACGCTAAATGGGGGCGGTATCTGGGAGAAGGTAACTCGCTTGCAGAAATTTTCCCCCGGGTTACGATCTGGGGACCCCTGGCCCTCATCGGGCTCAGCACCGCCTGTTTTAATTTCCCCCCTTTTGCTCGCGGAGAATTGGGGGAAGAACAGTTAACGAAGCTTTCTTCCCTCCTTGAGGAGGCTGCCAGAGAGAAGCTTTTGAGAATAATTTATCTCCACCATCCTCCTCTGGAGGGGGTGGTTTCAAGCCGCAAGGCCTTAAAGGATGCCAAGGCCCTTGAAGAATTAATCCGCAGAAAAGGGGCAGAGCTTGTCCTTTACGGACACACCCACAAGTGTTTTCGCCAGAAGCTTGAGACTTCAGGGGGAAGATGTCTTCTTTTTGGGGTCCCTTCTTTGACCTACCGGGGGGAGAATTCGCGCCGCAGGGCGCGTTTTTACGCCTTTGAGTTCCAGAAAAGG
>JALSPN010000011.1 GCA_026985945.1 Thermodesulfobacteriales bacterium | reverse complement strand
AGAATGAAGACTCGTTCTGGACGACGCATCCTAGCCAACCGGAGAAGGAAAGGACGCTGGCGACTTACCGTTTAAATCAACGTTTTAGGCCTCAAGAGCGCCTCAGGCGCCGAAAAGAATTCGATCGGGTTTATCAAAAAGGGCGGCGTTTGCGCCTTCCCTATCTGCAAATTTTACTATTGCCAAACCAGTTAAATTATTCGCGCCTGGGGCTTAGCGTTTCCAGAAAATTTGGCACCGCGGTGAAACGGAACCGCACTAAACGAATCTTGCGGGAAATTTTCAGAAGACATAAAGAAATCTTCCCGCAAGCACACGATGTCGTCTTAACTCCGCGGCCAGAACTTTTAAAAAAAACGCAGGAAGAAATACTAAAAGACCTCAAAAAGATCTTTGCGAAATATGAAAAAAATTGCCCAGATATCCATTAGGCTTTACCAGAGCTTTATTTCTCCTTTCTTTCCTCCATGTTGCCGTTTTTACCCCACCTGTAGCCAGTATGCCTGGGAAGTTTTCGAACGTTTTGGCTTCTTCAGGGGGCTTTTATTAACTGTCTGGCGTCTGCTACGATGCCATCCTTTTTGTGCCGGAGGCTATGATCCTCCTCCGAAACACTTTCCGTGGCCGGGTAAAAATAACAGAAAAGGAGCTCTCAGATGGAAAAAAATGTCATTCTAGCGATCGTGCTATCCCTTCTGGTGATTATCGGCTTTCATTTTTTCATGTCTATCTCCCAAAAGACTACTGGAGAAACCGCCCTAAACTCTCAAAAATCCCGGGCCTCAAAAGAGATCAAAAAGAAGCCTCCTCAGGAAAAACCGCCGACTTTGATTCCGGCCCGCAAAAGCCCTTATAAAGAAAAAATCCGCAAAGCCCTGGTAGATACCAGCCTATATCAGGCCCAAATCACGGAAGCAGGAGGGAGATTTACCAGTTTCACCCTCAAAAAGTATCGTCAGACTATTGACCCCAATTCTCCACCTGTGGAATTAGTCAATGCCCCCAAACTGGGACTCCCCCTGGAAATTTACCCTACCAAAGCTCCGGGGCTTGCAATTGCTCCCTACAAGGCTGACCCCCTTTCCCTCAAGCTTTCTTCGGGAAGGGAAGGGAAAATCTCTTTTAAACCTTTGATCTCTGAGCCTCTTACCCTGGAGAAATTCTTCTCCTTTAAAGATGGCACCTATCTCTTCAGCCTTAAGGTCAGGGTCAAAAATCCCGGAGAAAAGCCTTTGACAGACCAGCTCCTTTTCCGCATGGTCTCCAGGCCGGTAAGTAAACTGGATAATCGTTATGTTTTTAGAGGCCCGGCTTACACTTCCAGGGGATCGTATGAAGAAGTCAAGCTCAAAAAACCCGGAAGCATTTTCGAATACACAGGCGAACTCGACTGGGTGGGGTATGGCGATCCCTATTTTCTTATGGCGGTGGTGCCACCTGCGGGAGAGGCCTGGCGGGTTACCTTCCGGCGCCTTAACAAAACCGCAGAAGAAGTAATCCTCTGGAGCCCTTCTTTTACCCTCCCTCCTCACGGGGAAGACGAAATTGAACTCAAACTCTATTTCGGGCCCAAAACTCTGGAGGTCCTTAAAAAGGTGGGTTACAACCTCTCCAAGGCGGTTCATTTTGGTTTCTTTGACCCGGTGGCCAAGCCTCTACTTTATGCCCTGCAGTTCTTTTACCGTTACACCGGAAATTATGGCATAGCCATTATTCTTCTTACCGCCCTTATCAGGATTCTCTTCTGGCCCCTTAACCATCTCAGCTATAAAAGCATGCGAAAGATGCAGGAACTGCAGCCTATTATCATAAAACTCAAAGAAAAGTACGGTGATGACAAGGCTCGCCTTAATCAGGAGCTGATGCAGCTTTACAAGACCTACAAGGTCAACCCCTTTATGGGCTGCCTGCCCATGTTGATCCAGATCCCGGTCTTTTTTGCCCTTTACAAGGTCCTTTTGATGGCAATCGAGTTGCGTCACGCCCCCTTCTTCGGCTGGATCAAGGATCTTTCGGCTCCCGACCGCCTCCACCTCGGATTTGATATCCCCTATCTGGGAGGGATCCCGGTATTGACCATTTTGATGGGTGTTTCCATGTATTTTCAACAAAAATTAAGCCCCACTTCGCTTGATCCCACTCAAGAAAAAATGATGCTTTTTATGCCGGTAATTTTTACGGTGCTCTTTATAAATTTTCCTTCCGGTTTAGTCTTATACTGGCTGACGAACAACCTTCTTTCTATCTTTCAACAGCTCATTACGAATAAAATGTTAGCGAGGAGCAGATAATGAAAGCAGAAGAATTTGAAGGCAAAAACGTAGATCAAGCCATTGAAGCCGCGTGCCGGCATTTCAACGTCTCCCCGGAAGATTTAGAAATCGAAATCATCACTCACGGCTCAACGGGGCTTTTCAGGATCGGGGCCAAGAAGGCCCGCATCAGGGCCTGTGTTAAACCGGAAGTCCTTCTTAAGGCTCGTAAGGAAGAGGCTGAAAGGGTGCTTCAGAGTTTTCTTGGAGCTGCCGGTCTGGAACTTGAAATCAAGGCCGAAATCAAAGACGAAAAGATCTGTTGCCAGCTGGAAGGCCCGGACAAAGAATATCTTCTGGCGCGTGGGGGAAGGCCTCTAAACGCCCTTCAATACCTGGTGAACAAGGTGGTAGCGAGGAGACAGGGAGTAGGGGCCAAAATCATCCTGGATGTCGGAGATTTTCGGGCCCTGCGAGAAAGAAAGCTTATCCACATGGCCCAGAAAGCCGCCAGAGAGGCCCGCAGGACCAGAAGACCCGTAGAATTACCCCCCATGCCTTCTCACGAAAGAAGACTCATTCATCTTACGCTGCGCAATTTCTCCCAGGTCGAAACCCGTAGCAAAGGTCAGGGGGAAAACCGCCGGGTAGTGGTTTATCCGAGGAGGCATAATCCCAGGAGATGAAGCCGGCCGATCTGGATTACGCCGAAGCCACCATCGCGGCCATAGCAACCCCCCCTGGCCCGGGAGCCATCGGGGTTATAAAGATTTCTGGAAACCTGGCGGAAAAGATCCTGAAACGCCTTTTTAAGCCTCTAAAACCCCTCAAAGAATTTCAGAGCCACCGGCTTTACTACGGTTTTATAAAAGACCCCCGCACCGGAGAATTGGTTGACGAGGTGCTGGTAACCCTGATGCGCAAGCCCCGCTCTTATACCAGGGAAGACGTGGCCGAAATTTACGGCCACAGTGGTTATCTGGTACTCACCAAGATCCTGGAGCTGGTTTTACGAGAAGGGGCTCGTCTGGCAGAGCCGGGGGAATTCACCAAACGGGCCTTTTTAAACGGCCGGATTGATCTCTCCCAGGCCGAGGCCCTACTTGATCTCATAAATGCCCGCTCTGAGGAAGCCCTGCGCCTGGCCTTAAACCAGTTGAGAGGAGCGCTGGCGGAAAAGATCCTGGCCCTTAAAGAGGCCCTTCTTTCCGCGCTGGCCGTGGTGGAGGTGGCCATAGATTTTCCGGAAGAAGACGTGGAACTCCTTTCCCACTATGATCTGGCCAGAGAACTTGAGGAAAACGTGCTCATGCCGCTTAACAAACTGCTGGCTACCTATCAAAGGGGGCGTCTTTATCGGGAAGGAATAGCAGTGGTGATCGCTGGCCGGCCAAATGTCGGGAAATCAAGCCTTTTGAACGCCCTTTTACTGGAAGAACGGGCCATCGTCACTCCTATCCCGGGCACCACCCGCGACGTTATCGAAGAATTTGCCAACATCAAAGGCCTTCCTATAAAGCTGATCGATACGGCTGGTCTTCGTGAAACGGAAGATCTGGTAGAAGGCATCGGGGTTAAACGGGCCCGGGAAAAGATCGCCGAGGCTGAAATAGTTATCTTCATGGTGGATGGAAGCCAGGAACCCTCTGAAGAGGACTTTAGACTCTACGAGGAGATTAAAGAACGCCCCCATCTCGTAGCGGTAAACAAAATTGATATTGCCGGGGAAGAAACCCTGAACCTGTGGAAAAAGGCCTTTCCCCATGAAAGACTGGTTTTTATTTCAGCCAAAGAAGGGGAAGGAATAGAGGCCCTGGCAGAGCAAATTTTTCTCCTCGTTACAGGGGGGCGGAGTAAGGAAATCCCGCAGGTAGCCCCCAACCTGCGCCAAAAAATGGCCCTTGAGAAGGCCAGAGAAGCCCTAGAAAGGGCCGTTGCCAACCTCAAGAAACCGACAGTCTATCCGGAATTGGTGGCTGTGGATCTCAGAGAAGCCCTTTCAAGTCTGGGGGAGATAACCGGGGAGGCCACCACTGAAGACCTTCTAGATAGAATCTTCAGTAACTTCTGCCTGGGGAAGTAACTTTTTGCCTTTGCTTTTTTTATAAAGGGGGTAATTTTTCTTTATGGCACGGACTGTGGTAGCGACCATTGCTGGTTCTGATCCCAGTGGGGGGGCAGGTCTTCAGGCTGATCTAAAAGTCTTCACCCTGCTTGGGGCCTATGGCCAGGCGGTTGTAACCGCCCTTACGGTTCAGAATTCTCTGGGAGTCAGGAGCTGGAAGCCCGTTTCCCCTGAAGAGGTAAAAGAGCAGCTTGAAGCCCTTTTTGAGGATCTTCCCCCCAAAGCTTTAAAAACCGGTATGCTGGGGACGGCGGCCAACATTTCCGCCTTAATCGAAATTTTTGCCAAGAAAAAACCCTTACTTGTGGTAGATCCGGTAATGCTGGCCAAGAGGGGAGAGGCCCTGGTGACGGAAGATACCTTAGAGGCCTTTAAAAGGCTTTTGCCCCTTTGCACCGTAATTACCCCGAATCTTCCTGAGGCCGAAGCCCTTTTGGGAGAAAAGATCCGTGATCCGGAAAAGGCCCTCTTAAAATTGAAAGAACTCGGCCCGGAAAACGTAATTTTAAAAGGCGGGCACCTGGAAAAAGAAGAGGCCACTGATTTTATCTTCGACGGCCAGGAAATAGTTTCCATAAGAGCCCCCAGGGTAGAAGGCCCTTTCGGGCACGGCACGGGTTGCACCTTCTCTGCCGCCCTAACCGTAGCCCTTGCCCAGGGGCTCAGTCTCCTAGAGGCGGCCAGAGTGGCCAAAAATTTCGTGACCTTAGGCCTTAAAGCCGCAAAGCTATCTCCCCTCGGAAAAGGCATCTCCCCTCTAGATCATCTTATTCACCTTGATCGCCTTAAGAGCAGGTATCAGATCCTGGTGGAGCTTGAGGAAGCGGCAAGATTTTTCTGTAATTTTCCGGTAAGGGAGTTGATCCCCGAAGTGCAGGCAAACCTTGGTTACGCTTTACCCCTGGCCCAGGATCTTCAAGAGGTGGCGGCCTTCCCGGGCAGAATCGTCGCCTGCGGCGAGGGCGCCCAGCCGGTAGGATGCCCCAGGTTTGGGGCCTCACGCCATATTGCCAACGTTATTCTGGCAGCCTTACAATTTGATCCTTCCAGACGGGCGGCGATGAATATTCGGTTTGAAGAGCGCTTTCTTAAGAAAGCCCGGGAGCTTGGTTATCAGGTAGCGGAATTCTCCAGGCAGGAAGAGCCTGCGCACATAAAAGCCCGAGAGGGTTCAACCCTTTCCTGGGGGGTTTCTCTGGTCTGCAAGCGTCTGGGGGCTGTCCCCGACTTTATTGCCGA
>JALSPN010000010.1 GCA_026985945.1 Thermodesulfobacteriales bacterium | reverse complement strand
GGAGGGTCTCTATTCCCAAAGCCGTTAAAGAATTGCCCAGGAAGGCCCGCATCTTTTCCCTGAATTCCATGAAATTGTCCTCAAGAGCAACATGAGTTTGAAGAAGCTCTTCCTTCTTTAAAGAAGGAAGAGCCGCAATCAAAAGGCCCGTAGTGCACAGAACGGTCTCCGAGCACCTTGAAGTGTCTGGCATAGCGGGTCCTCGTAAGCATGGAAGCGGTATTACCACAAACTAAAGTGGGCTTTCCCGTTATGAAAATGTGGTTTTCGTCCAGAGGAAAGGCGTGGGGATAACCGGGGATAGTGCCCAGATAAATGGCAACCTGACCGTAATCCTCACAGCGATCTTCCAGCTCTTCCAGCTTGAAGGCCCTGATGGTCAGGGAATAGAAGTCAACCATCCCGATCTTTTCTTCGATTTCGGGATTTTCAAGCCGGACCCGTCTTCGAGTAACTACCCGGTAATCGAGACACCCCAATTTTTGCAACATTCTTCTAAAGTCTTCTATATAAAGGGCCCCTGCCAGGCACTCTCCGTGGAGAACCGGGTCATCTTTAAGTTCTTCGGGAACGCGTCTGCCAGCAAAAATATCTGCAAAATAAAGCTCTCCACCGGGCTTAAGGACCCTGAATATCTCTGAGAAGACCGCCTCTTTGGCAGGAGAAAGATTTATGACACAATTAGAAATAACCACATCGAAGCTTTCGTCTTCAATACCGATTTCTCTTAGATCTTCAATGTAGCCTTTTTTAAACTCCACATTGGGTTTTGAAAATCCAAACCGTCTCATTTGCGAATCAATATGTTTACGGGCCACTTCAAGCTGTTCCTCGGTCATATCCACGCCCACCACATATCCCTGCGGACCTACCAGTTTTGAAGCCAGGTAAACGTCCCTTCCGGAGCCGCAACCGAGATCCAGAACCTTACAACCATCAAGGAGGGGAGGAAGAGGTGAACCGCAACCGTAGAATTTGGCAAGGATTTCCTTATCAATTTGAGCCAGTATTTCTTTAATTTCCGGTGTAAATGCCTCTTCCGGACAACAACAGGCATTGGTCTTTAAATCTTTACTGTTCTGAAGCACTTTCCCATAATATTCTTTTAAGTTCTGCAGTTTCTTGGAAAGATCTTCCATCTTTTTAGGTCTCCTATTTTTTGTGGCCGTTTTTGGGACTTTCTTTTCATGTGAGCCAGGGAAAGCCCCTTGAGGGGAATCTTTCCAAAAAGCTTCTCCCATACTCTTTCCATGTAGGCCCAGGCGCTTTTTATCCTGAGGACCCCTTGAGGACAGACGTTGACACAGCGGGCACAGCCCATGCACTCTACCGTCTTTATGCGGCCTTTTTTGACGTATTCCCGGATGGGGATTCCCATATCACAGACCGTTTCACAGAGCCCACATTCCAGACATCGCTCACTCTCGGCCTCTATACGGTAAAACCCGAGGTAGCTGTAAATTCCCCACAAAGCGGCGTAGGGGCACATAACGCGGCAGTAGCTTCGGTTCCCCCAGAGAGGCAGGAATAGATAGCTGAGGTAATAAGTCTCGGTGAGGATCTGATAGTAAAAGCGGCCCACTTTGGAGTAGGCCTCCCCCGGATCAAAAAAGATATAGCCCAGATAAAGCAAAAGCAGAGCCAGGAAAGCATACTTCAGGTATCTTAAGCGCCACCAAAGCTTGCTGCGGACTGTCATGCGTCTGAAGGCAAAGCCCACGGTCTCCCTGGTGGCGACACAGGGGCAATTCCAGCCGCAGTCAAGCCTTCGGCCGAAAAAGATCATCAAAAAACCGTAGGCAAAAAACATGAAGGAACCGATAACATGAATGGCCGGCCAGAGGGCCTGCCCTCCTTCCAGAGTCGGGACTTTAAAGCCAAAGAAATATGGCATAAGCCCCCAGAATATCAGATAAAGCCAGACAATGACGTGAATACGCACTTTCTGGTAGGGATGATCCTTTAAGAAAAAGCGATAAATTCCAAAAAGGAGGACATAAACAAAGACCAGAAACTCTGCCAGATACATTCTCTGGCCTCGAATTTCAAAAAGAGGCCTATTATAAATATGGGCCAGAACCAACCCCAGAAGGGCCAGGTAGCTGAAAAACCCCAGAGAAAGGTATTTTCTATCTCTTACGGCCTCTTTGATTATCCAGCCCAGGATCTTTTTCCCCGCCAGGAAACTTCCGCTAATCGTCCCGCTGACCTTGGATTGCCCTCCCTGGCGCCGGCGATAGTTGGCCGGGATCTCTTTTACCCTGAGCCCCAGACGGGCTGCCTTTATCTGCATTTCAACCGTCCAGCCGAAATCCGGATCAGACATCTTTAGTTTTTTCAAGGCCTGCCAGGAAATAGCACGGTAGGGACCAAGATCGGTATATTTCCGGGCCCAGATAAGCTCTATGAGCCAGGAGGCCAGCCAGTTGCCAAATCTTTGTAGAGGAGTAAGGGCTCCAGGTTCTGTATTCCCCAGGCTTCGACTGGCCAGGACAAGATCATATCTCCCTTCCACGATGGGCAGGAGGAGATCTTCAAGCTGTGAGGGATCATCGCTTCCGTCTCCGTCCATAAAAACTACTATGTCCGGAGGAAACGGGGCCAGATATTCGAGGGCCTTAAGACAGGCTGAACCGTAGCCTCTCCTCGGGGCCAGGACTACCGTGGCTCCGGCTTCCTTTGCCTTCCGGGCTGTTTGATCTTCAGAGCCGTTATCAGCCACCACTATCCAGTCAACAAATTCCGGAAGAGAACTCACTACCTGAGCTATGGTTTCGGCCTCGTTTAAGGCGGGAATGATAACGGCTATTTTTCGGTTTTGATACATTTTAGCGGACCATCTGCGTTACAGTTTCCCAAAAAAGCCCTGCCTCCTCGCGTAAACGGATTTCATAAGGCCCTGTTTCAGCGAGCCTTTCGAGAGCCCCTGCTACATAGGCTCCGTAGAGGAGACGGGCCTCCTGCGCCAGATCAGAGAGCCCTTTACCCTCTGGCCAGAAAAAGGCACCGTCCCATCGGGTTACGATGGTGGGATCGGCGTCTCCAAAGAAATGCCGAAACATAAATGTGGTATCGTAAGCCACTATTTTGATCGAATCGTTTTCCCGGTAGGCAAGCAACTTGCAAGGAGTCCCGGGGGCCCGGTGGGCTCCAAGGCGGAGGAGAATTTGACCAAAATAGGGGCTTCCTACCTCAACAAGATAAGCTTTTCTGCCGGCTGAATCTTCAAAGGTGATGATCGTATTCCCACGGGGCCTCAGAAAGGTCATTCTGAAAATTGGGGTCAAAAGCTCGCGATAAAATTCGAGCTCCCCGGGATCATAGAGGGGACTTTCAGGATAGGTCTTGGCAGCCAAAAAGATGAAATCGTCCAGAACATTGCCATCGGGCCGGGCTATCCAGCGGCTCGTATCGGCTCTGTTCTGGTAGGCGGCCGTAAGAAAAGAGGCCATCCCATCAAAGGCAGCGTAGGTTTGAAAAAAGAAAGGATGAACCGTGGCCACTTCCCGGGAACCCAGGGCCTCAAAACTTACAGCCATGGTGAGCAGAGGATTTTCCACCTCCAGCAGACTGTCGTTAAAAGGCTGCCCGGGTTTCAGGAGGAAATCCGAAATACTTGCTGCCCCTTCCACCATCCCAATCTCTATCCCGAAACGCTCTTCAGGGCCCGGGGGCTCAAGGACATAGGGAGGAAGCTTGGCAGGAGCAATGCTTACAGCCTCTTCCGGAAAGAGGGCATAAAGGGCCGCGACAATCGCCTTTTGAAGGGACAATTTCACCTGCCTGGCCAGGGCTTCCAATTCGTCTTGCTTTTCAGGGGAAAGGTCATGGAAAAAGAGGGCTACTATGGCTTCGGGATTTATAATATCGATGTGAATCAGATCCCCCTCAGCCCAAAAGCCCACCTTCCAGGGAAGGGCCAGGGCGTATTTTAAGCCCGGATCCAGAAAATGCCGGTCAAAGAGCCTGTTTTTCAACTCCAGAACCGCACTGCCACCGGAATCAGGCATCATGAGTGGGATGGCGCTGAGCCTGGCAGACACCTCCGCGGCCAGAGTTGGGTCTTCGAGAATCACACTGTAGAGGGCCTCCAGTAAGGGGCTTACAATGGGGTTGGGGTCTCCGGTGATGACCTGCCACTCATCTGAAAAATTGGCCTCTATCACCGCCCCCACCAGCATGGAAACCGTGAGTGGTCTGAGCTCCAGGGGAACAAGCATCTGGCGGGCAAAAGAAGTCTGGGCCAGGAGGCTCAGCAACTGGGATTCGAATTCAGCTTTAGGAAGGCTTACCATCGCCAGCTGTTCATAGACGGAAATCCCTTCCCAGGGATAGTGACCCTCAAGATCACTGTGACTCAAATCAAAGGCCTGAGAGCCTGCAGTTACCCAAAAAAGACTTATAGCAAACACGAAAGCAAAGGCAGCCCTTCGCATCTTTTGCCTCCTACCACACATAAGTGATGGCCACCGCTGCGGTGGCCCCTTTAGAGGTCTTTTCCCCGTAGATGGAAGGGGTGTATTCCACTTCGACCCCGAATCTTTCTGTGATCTGGTAACCCAGGGTGATATCAAGCTTTAAGAGATTGTATTCCGGTGCAATACGGGGATTGGTGAGGTTTTCGATCCCTGAAAGAAGAGCATTTTGCCTTTCATCTGAGGGATTTACCCGTGGCGGACTTACCCCGGCCGTTAACAGTGGCGTTATATCAAAGTGGGGATTTACGGGCTCCTGAGGACGGTAACCTTTCTCAACATCCGCGTTTCCCATCCCCCAGATACCATCAAGTTTTACCCGCCCGTAAAGCTTTCTGGTGAAATTCATCCCGAACTCCGCCAGGTAACGGACTTCGTCGGCAGGAGCACCGTGGCGGTAACGGTAACCCACTTCCAGACCGCAATAGCCGGGAAAAGGCCAAAGAGATTTTCCCAAAAGGAGCCTTATCTCGTAGTCGTTCTGGCGATTGCCAATTTCAGGATTTTCCCGGCCGTAAAGTTTGCCGTACTTGAAAAGCCCTTGAAGGCTGACTACCAGTGCCCCTTCATAGATTTTGTATTTCAGGCCGATCTCAAAATCTCCCGGACCGTTACTCCGATTGTGGACGTAAACATCGTGATAACTCAGCCATTTGTAATAGAAGGAAGTGATCAACGTTAATCGATCATTAAGACCATACTCCTGATACCAGTTAAGATTGCGGTCATAAAAACGGCCATCTAAAGGCATGGAATGAGAGTCTCCGTCTTCATCATAGAGCTGATCAGTTTCGTAATAATTAAAGACCAAACGGTTATACATCTGCCCCTTTTTCATGGTCCATGCCCCGGCCAAAAGCTGATTTGCAATTAAAAAAATAAAGAGCAACGAAAGACTGAGACTTCTTTTAATCATCTGACATCTCCTTTTGCCTTAATGAACAGACTATTCATTAAGATCGAACGCTTTATACAGTAATCTAAACAATAAATCAAATTGATTTTTTCAATAAATTTTCCTGGAATAATAGAAAGAAGCAATTTTTATAGTCTTTCTATTTGGGCTATAGTAATTGGCCATGAAGATATTTCTTTATCTTCACTTTGGGGCTTTGTTGTTAATGGCTTTTTATGGTCTATATCGCCTGAGGCTTCTTTATCTCTG
>JALSPN010000009.1 GCA_026985945.1 Thermodesulfobacteriales bacterium | reverse complement strand
CCGGAAGGACTTATGAGGCAGAGCTTTAAGGCCCGGTCAAAGAAAAAACCGGAGGGTTTTTGGTGTTTGCGTTTAGGGAAAATCCGCCTCCCCTTCCGAAGCCAGATTTCTTCCACCTGAACTACCTGGGCCTCAGGATTCTTTGCAAAAAATTCTACCTGTGTCCTTACTTTGGCGGGTTTCCAGAGATCGTCACTATCCAAAAAAGAGATAAGTTCTCCTGCAGCAAGGGAAAGGCCGCGATTGCGGGCGGAAGCCACTCCTCTTCGGGGCCCCCTCAGATATTTGACCGGGTATTTGCTTATCAGGTAAGGGGTCCTGTCGGTGGAGCCGTCATCTACCACGATAATTTCAAGCGGGCGATAATCCTGGGCCAGAACGGATTCCAGGGCCTCCCTTAGAAAGTGTGCTCTATTAAAGGTCGGAATAATAACGCTTACCAGGGGCTTCATTTATGATAGGGTTCACCGGCCAAAATGCTTAAAGCCCGATAAAGCTGCTCAAGAAGGATCAAAAGGGCAATTTCATGATTAAAAGTAAGGCGGGAAAGGCTCAAACACCAGTTGGCCTTCTTAAGTAGATCTTCCTCAAGCCCGTAAGCTCCTCCTATGAGGAAGACTATTTCTTGCCGCGCTTCAAGGAGCTTTCCAAGTTTTTGAGAAAATTTTTGAGAGTCCAGTTCCTGCCCCTTAACATCAAGGGCCACGATGAAACTCTCGGGAGAAACTCCCTTGATGAGGGCCTCTGCTTCCAGTCGTTTAAGTTTTGAGGGATCTTTGCTCCTGAGAGCCTTTTTTTCTTCCAGAGAGAAGGGGAGATAACGTTTAAGTCTTTGCGCATAAAAAAGAGCCCCTTCTTTTATAAAAGGAAATTTTATTTTTCCGGGCACAAGTATTTTTACCCGGCAGGGCCAGCGCATTAATCCCTTTGGCCGAAGACTTTTTTGAGAAGCTCGGTGGTGCGGGCTGCAGGATCACTCCGGATGCGCTTTTCTTCCTGAGCGAGCAGTTTGAAGAGCCGGTCAAGGGTGGCCTGGGTAACGTAATGTTCCAGATCAAGGTTCGTTTCTTTTAAATAGCGCCTGGCGTAGGGAGAGTTAAAAAGCTCCTGATATTTTCTGGTAACCCCAACCTCTAAGAGTTTTTCTTTCACAAGGGGCCTGAACCTTTCGTAAAGTTCAGGTGAGGTCTTCTGACGAAAGTAATCCGTGATGGCGGTGTCTCCCCCTTTTAAAAGACGTTGCGCGTCTCTGATAGTAAGTTCTGAGATGGCTTTTTTGAAAACCGGATAGGCCTCTTTTACAGCTTGCGCGGCAGCAGCGTTAAGACTCCTCTCAAAGTCCTCAACCTGCTTTGCAAAACCCACTTTGCGAAGAAAGTTAGCCACCCTGGCTACTTTTGGAGGAGGTGGTATCCGGAGCTCTGTATTCTGAAGCAGATTTTCCACCTTGCCAAGGTAGCTTACGGCCCGCTTCACTCCCACCAGGAGGGCCTCTTTAAGACCCTTTACTATTTCACTCTCACTGAGAGAGGCCCCGGAAGAATTCTCCCGCAATATTTTTCCAATCTCTTCCCAGAAGCCAGCTTTTAAAGGAGTTGTGAAAAGCAAAAGGGACGCAAAGACAAAAAATACCAAAAAATTATTTTTTTTAGGCATCGTTTTCTTCCATTTTGTAGGGTTTGATATCTAAAACCGGTGTGCCGTCAAACATATCAAGCCTTTCTACCTCCAGGACATTTTCTCTCACCCCTAAAACCTTGAGCACAGAAAGCCCGATGGCATTGGGGCGCACCGGAGAGCAGGTGCTGAAGACCCCTTTCTTCTCTCCGGGGCGATGAGGTGGTTCCTGGATTAAGTGCTTTTTTTCATCAAAGGGGGGGCTTTTATGAAAATGGAAAATGACACATATTTCGTCTCCTGCCCTGATATCCTTAAGCCCCAGTTTATACCGGGGAAGAATATGAATCTCTCCCCGCACTTTGGAGATCTTGTAAAAGCGGGGCACTTCCTTGGCCTCTGTTCTCACCCAGCCTATAGGGCGAAAGCAAATTTCTTCTGGTTCTTTTTTCATGGACAAAACCTTCCGAGCCAGGATTTTATTTGCTCGTAGCTTGGCAGAGGTCTCAGGCGCCCCTCCGGGGTGCGATAAGGTCGTCAGGCCAGGGCCGGACGCCCGGTGGCCCCGGGCTCAAGATCTTCGCCATTTACTTTTACCGTGGGAGAACCCCGGAAAGCCAGCTCTTCAGCCTCTTGGCGAGTTTTTACCTCTCGAGTAGATATCTGGTAAGAAATCCCGAGCTCTTTTAGGGCACCCTTCAGGAGCTCAAGAATTTGGGGCCAGTTTCGACACCTGGAGGAATAGAGGACTTCGATTTTTAAGATGTCCGAGTGCATTGTAAAGATACCCGTCTTTGAAGGTCCTCTTGATTTATTACTGCATTTGGTGCGCAAAAACAAGCTCAATATCTTTGATCTTCCCATTTCTCTCATTACGGAACAATATCTGGCCTATCTGAAGATGATGCAGGCCCTGGATCTGGAAATTGCCGCAGAATACCTCCTGATGGCGGCCACTCTTCTCCACATCAAAAGCCAGATGCTTCTCCCGCGAGAGGAGAAAAAGGCCCCTGAGGAAAAGGCCGATGATCCCCGCCAGGAGATCGTCGCTCCGCTTCTAGAGCTTGCTAAATTTCAAAAGGCCGCAGAGTTTCTGGGAAACCGCCCCCTGCTTGACCGTGACGTTTTTGTCCCCCCCGGAGAAGATCATCCTCCTTCTGAAGAAATTTCGGCCTCTCTTTTTGAACTCCTTTCGGCCTTAAGAGACGTCCTTTCTCGTCGCCCCCTTAAACCCCTTGAGGTTTCAAGGGCCCGTATTTTAGTAACGGAAATGATGTCTTTTTTACTGGAAAGGCTAAACCAGGAAAAAGTGCTTTATTTTCGGAAGCTGCTTACTCAACTTTCGAGAGAAGAAGCTATAGCCTGTTTTCTGGCCCTTCTTGAGCTGGCTTTTCGCGAAAAAATCCGCCTTTTGCAGCCCTTCCCCGAAGCCGATATCAAAATAATCTCGCGATGAAATATCTCTTTTTCGCACCTCTGGCGATCTTTCTCCCCCTGGCATTTTTAAAACTCTGTTACGCCCTTTCCACGGTTTTTGTCCTTCGCCATACCAGAGGGGCCCTTTTCGTATCCACTTCCAGGGCCAAAATCCGGGCCATTCTGGAGGTGGTTCCCCTTTCAGCCGGGACCAGGCTGGTAGATCTTGGCTGTGGTGACGGGCGCTTCTTGAGGGCCGCTTATAAACGTTACGGAGTGCGGGGGGTGGGCTTTGAGATTAATCCCTGGGCTTACTTCCTGGCCCGGTTTTTGAATTTTCTCAAGGGAGTGCCCGTAACAGTAAAACGGAAAAATTTTTTCGAAGAGGACCTTTCCCAATACGATTTCTTTTTCTGCTATCTCTTCCCTGACGTGCTTCTAAGACTTGCTCCCAAGCTCAAAAAAGAGGCTCCACCTGGTGCCGTAATCGTGAGCGCCAATTTTCCCCTTCCGGGCTGGGAGCCCTTTCTGGTTCTCAAAGTAGAAGACCCCCTCTATTTTTATCGCCAGGAGTCACTCCCACGGAATAACCCATTGCTGGCCAGGCAAAGAACCCCTAAGTTTTTAAATCCTTAATTCCCGGTTAGTGGAGTAGAAAAAGCTCCCGGGTCTTATTCTAATGGTGAAAGGCGAATAGCGAGCGGGGAAATACTCCCTCCCCCTGAAAGGGGGAGGGTTGGGGAGGGGGTGAAAGCTCAGCAATCTGCGCCAACCTCCACCCCCCACCTCCTCCCTACGAGGGAAGGGGGAATTAACCTGGGAATTAGGTTTTTTAAATTGCTTGGTGGTATAATTTCTAAAAATAATTGAGAAGGGAGGAATCCTATGGAAATCAAAACTTTTTATGCCCCTGGGATATCTCATTTTTCTTATGCTATTTTGGGCCAAAAAGGTATAGCAATTATTGACCCCAAAAGGATCATAAGGGATTATTTAAGCCTTCAGAGGGAAACATCCCTTCCCATAACTCACATTCTTCTGACCCATACCCATGCGGATTTTATAAGCGGACACGTTCTCCTGAAAGAGGCCACCGGGGCAGAAATTATTTTTCCTTACGAAGCCGAAGAAGGAGAAAGGCTAGATCTCGGAGATGTTTTCCTGAAAGTAATGAAGACCCCCGGCCACACACCGGATCACGTTTCTTATCTCTTGTATGAAAAATCTTCGGGAGGAGAAATCCCCTTTGCGGTCTTTACCGGAGATTCTCTTTTTGCAGGTGACGTGGGAAGGCCAGATCTCTTCGGAGAAGAAATACGAGAAGAACTTACGGAGCACCTTTTCGAGACCACGGGCAAATATCAAAAATTACCTGACCATGTCCTGGTTTATCCGGCTCACGGAGCAGGATCTTTCTGTGGCAAGAGGCTTTCTCAAAGGTGTCCTACAACCATAGGGTACGAAAAAATACACAATTGGGCCTTAAAGTGTACCAATTATGAAGAATTTAAAAAACATCTCTTAGAGGGTATGCCTCTTCCACCCCCCTATTATTTCACCACTTCACGCCGAAACAGCCAGGAAGAAGGCCTTGAAAGACCTTTAGAAACTCTATCGGAATTGCCTTTATTTTCTCTTGAGGAATACCTGGTGATAGATCTTAGAGATCAGGCCTGTTTTGCGGCCTTTCATCTTCCTGGAGCCTTAAATATTGCTGCCGATATCCATTTTGCCACCGGAGCAGGTTTTACCCTCGATCCGAAAGATCCCTTAATCCTGGTGGGAGAGAGGGAAAAGATACCATATGCCTACGAAACTCTTTTTATGATGGGCTTTGACGGAGTAGCTGGCACGGTGAGTAACGCTATTGAAAAGTGGCGGGTAAGAGCCTTACCTCATAACAGTTTCAGGCTCCTTTCTCCCAAAGAAGCCTACGAATTGCGCAGGGCCGGGGAAGCCATCATTGTAGATGTGCGCACGGAAGCCGAGTTTGCAGAATCTCACATTCCCGAGGCCTTGCATCTTCCCCTTGTCTCTCTCAAGGATCATCTCGCAAATCTACCAGAAGATAAACTTCTCATCTTTCAGTGTGGCCATGGTTGTCGGGGCTCTTTGGCCGCCAGCCTGGCCTTGAGGGCCGGGCTCAAAAACGTAGCTAACCTGGCGGGAGGCATTCTGGCCTGGAAGGCTTCTAACCTCCCTTTAGCAGGGGATTAAAATGGCAATCCTGATCAATTTCCGGAGGATTATATTTCAAAGAGAACACTCACTTTGATCTTGCATCCAAGAGGTGCTGGCGAGAGGAGGAGTGGATCTTCCCTCTCCTGCTTCTCCCTAACAGGGAGGGGGAATTACCCGGAAATTAGGGAGAATATTATAAACCTGCAAAGTTGCTGAAATTTTTGTAGGAAGTTAAAAATAGCATAGAAATTAAAATTTAGAGAAATAGGAGAGATAAATTATGAAAGAGGATTTTAAAGTTTCAGCTCAGATGACAAAAAAAGAAATTTTAGAGAAGTATCAGAAATTATTAGAAGAGTATCATAGAGTAGCTCAAGAGGCAGAAGAAGCTCGAAAATGGCGTAAAGAGACAGATAAGAAAGAAGATGAAAAAATACTTAAAATAGCAGGAGAAATCTCTGTTAAAGAGATTGTTGATTCTCT
>JALSPN010000008.1 GCA_026985945.1 Thermodesulfobacteriales bacterium | reverse complement strand
CCACCTATTGCCCCAAAGAGGTGGTAGATGAATACAACGAACGCCTGACCTTTACCAAGGCGGCCCGGATTGATTACGCCCAGGCCGTTCCCACCATTTATTACCTTGATGAAAAAGAATGCCTGCGCCTGCAACACGAAAGTTGTCAGCTGTGTGCCAATGTTTGCGGGCCCAATGCCATCGTCTTTGATCAACAACCAGAAGAAAGAGAACTTGAAGTGGGAGCGGTGGTCCTTGCCCTTGGCTTTGGGCGCGTGCCAGATGAAGTGCTCGAAAAGTATGGCTACGGGAAATATCCCGACGTGCTGACAAGCCTTGAGCTTGAGAGACTCACCTGTGCTTCGGGTCCTACCGAAGGCGAAGTCATAAGGCCTTCTGATTTTACCCATCCCCGGCGGATTGCCTTCTTGCAGTGCGTGGGTTCCCGAGACGTCTCCTGTGGAAACGGCTATTGCTCTTCGGTCTGCTGTATGTATGCCATGAAAGAAGCCTCGGTGGTGAAGGAGCATTTACCTGAGGCCGAAATAGACCTTTTCTTCATGGATATCAGGACCCAGGGCAAGGGTTTTGACGAAGCCTTTAACCGGGCGGTAGAAAAATATGGCTTCCGCACCATTTACGCCCGGGTTCCCAAGGTGGATCAGGTGGGGCGCAGGCTGGCTCTCACCTATGTTACCGAAGATGGAAGAGCGCACCGAGATTTTTATGACATGGTGGTTCTTTCGGTGGGTCTTGATGCTCCTCAAGACGCCGCAATTCTCGCCGAAAGGCTAGGTATTGAGCTTAACCATTACGGTTTTGCCAAAACCGCCACTTCAGCCCCGCTTGAGACTAATGTCCCTGGAATTTTTGTAGCCGGGGCCTTCCAGGGGCCCAAAGATATTCCGGAGAGCGTGGTTCAGGCTCAAGGAGTGGCTGCCAAATGCTCAGAGCTCTTGGCAGAGGTGCGGGGGCAGGATGCCATTCGTAAGGAATTCCCCCCTGAGGACGAAGAGCTTGAGCGGCTTGAGCCCCGGATCGGGGTCTTTGTCTGTCATTGCGGTGTAAATATTGCAGGGGTGGTGGATGTCAAAGAAGTTGCCCGTTATGCTGCTACTCTCCCCGGGGTGGTTTATACCGAAGACGTTCTCTATTCCTGTTCTCAAGATACCCTAAACGAACTGGTAAAGAAAATAAAAGAGAACCGTCTTAACCGGGTGGTAATTGCGGCCTGCAGCCCCCGGACGCACGAACCCCTCTTTCAGGAAACCTTAAAAGAGGCGGGTCTTAACCCGGCCCTTATTGAGATGGCCAACATTCGGGACCAGTGTGCCTGGGTGCATGCCGAGGATCCAGAGGCTGCCACCCAGAAGGCCAAAGACCAGGTGCGGATGGCGGTGGCCAAGGCGACCCGTCTGAGCCCCCTTGAACTTCAGAGGGTTTCGGTTACGCCTTCGGCCCTGGTGATAGGGGGTGGGGCAGCAGGTCTTCAGGCGGCCCTTTCAGTGGCCAATCAGGGCTTTGAGGTCTATCTGGTAGAAAAAGAAGAAGAGCTTGGAGGTAACCTGCGCCGGGTAACAGGGCTTCTTTCAGGGGAGAAGCCCCAAAAAATCCTCGAAGACCTGATTAAACAGGTGGAAAACCACCCCCGCATAAAGGTTTATAAAGGCACCACGGTGGAAAACGTCTCTGGATATGTTGGTAACTTTACCTCCACCTTGAGGAGGGAAGAGGGTTCTGAGGTCATTAATCACGGGGTGGTGATCCTGGCCACCGGGGGGCGGGAGCATCGTCCGGCCCTTTTTGGGCTTGGAGAGAACGAGCGCGTTTTGACCCAGCTTGACCTTGAAGAAGAGCTGGAGAAGAAGGGCGGGAGACTTTCCAGGGCCAGAAGTATTGTTATGATCCAATGCGTTGGTTCGCGGGGTGAGGATCTCAATTACTGTAGCAAACTCTGTTGTCAGCAGGCGGTAAAGAATGCCCTGCGGATCAAGAAAAAATATCCCAAAAAAGACGTTTACATTCTCTTTCGTGACATGCGCACCTATGGCTTTTCCGAAGATGCTTATCGCGAGGCCAGAAAGGCCGGTGTGATTTTCCTGAGGTATCAGCCCGAGAGGAAGCCGGAACTCGTTCCCAAAGGGAAGTCTTTGGGCATTAAAGTGTATGATCCCCTTTTGGGGGAAGATCTCCTTTTACCTGCTGATCTTCTCGTTCTTTCTGTGGGGATCGCTCCAGGGGAAAACGAAGAGATCTCCAAGGTTATCAAGGCCCCTCTTACCGGTGATGGATTTTTCCTTGAGGCCCACGTAAAGCTCATGCCGGTTGAGCTTCCTGTTGAAGGAGTCTATGTCTGTGGTCTGGCCCACAGTCCCAAACCCCTTGACGAAACCCTGGCTCAGGCCCGGGCTGCGGCGGCCAAAGCGGCCATTCCTCTGGCCAGGGGCTATGTGGAGGTGGCACCTATTGTCTCCCGGGTGGACCAGGCCAAATGCATCGGCTGTGGTATCTGTGCCACCCTCTGTCCTTACGGGGCGATCGAGATGGTCAAGGTTGGTAAACGCAAAAAGGCCCAGACCATTACGGCCTCCTGTAAAGGTTGTGGAATTTGTGCCTCTCACTGTCCGGTGCTGGCCATTAGCATGGGAGGTTTCACCGACGAGGCGATTCTTGCTCAGATCGAAGCTTTTGGGGCCTTTGTGGAAAGGGAGGCTGAGGAAGAGGTCGAGAAAGAAAAAGCAGCTTAAGGGGTGTTTTATGGGGTTTGATCCTAAAATCTTGAGTTTTTTCTGTCATTGGTGTTGTTATGCCGCGGCAGATTCCGCCGGTGTGGCCCGTTACCAGTATCCTCCTAACAACCGGGTAATTCGGGTAATGTGCACCGGGCGCATTGATCCGCGCTTTATTATCGAGGCCTTTTATGTAGGGGCTGATGGCGTTCTTGTGGGCGGGTGACATCTGGGAGAGTGTCATTACCAGTCTGGTAATTACGAAGCCTTATTGATGGCAGAGGCAACCAAAAGGATTCTGGAGTTTGTGGGGCTTAAGCTGGAGCGTTTTCGTATAGATTGGGCCTCGGCGGCGGAAGCCCCTTTATTTGTAAAGATTGTCACGGATTTCACGGAAACAATCAAGAAATTGGGCCCCCTTGGTGAAGCTGAAGGGCTTGGGCGAGAGATCCTGAAGCTTCGTTTGGAAGCGGCCCGAGAGCTGGCTTCCAAGAGCCGCTTCCGGGCGGCCTATGGTAATCTGGCCCGAGAACTCAAAAAGGCCGGCGATTATAGCCCGGAAGGGATAAGTTCTCGGGTAGAACAAAAACTTGTTCCCCTTATCAAAAAGGAGCTTTTAGAAGCCGAGGTTCGGAGTCTTCTCTCGCAGGGGCCTGTCTCTATTGATACTTTACTTCAAAAAACCGGTGCTACTCACGAAGATATTGTGCCTATTTTGGAGGCTTTATCAAAGAAAGGGAAAGTCGAAAAACAGGGTGATCTCTGGCAACCCAGGGAGAAGGAGTAAGGGATGCTCGAATTAAAGGCTCGTGAGGCAGATTTTTTTAAAGAAGTGGTTTCAGGAGGGGGGCCGGATACCCTGGCCCAATGTTTTCGTTGTGGTGCCTGTTCGGGGATCTGTCCGGTAGAGAAAGTGGCGGAGGATTTTGACCCCCGGGTGATAGTGCATATGGTCCTTCTGGGGCTTAAGGAGCGGCTCCTTGAAGGAGAAACTATCTGGAAATGTTCTGGTTGTGGATCTTGTGTGCCGGTCTGCCCCATGGATGTCAAACCCATGGAGGTTATCAAAGCTCTAAAGCAGAAAGTAGAAGAAGAGGCACCTGAGAAGGCCCTTGAGAGGCGTTATCATCTGGGGCGGCTGGCGAAGGTGGATGCCGGAAAATGTATCGCCTGCCTTACCTGTGTGCGGGTGTGTCCTTTTGGGGCCCCGGCAATTGTTTCTGAGGGCTACGCCAAGATTGATCCTGAAAAATGCCAGGCCTGTGGAATTTGTGTGGTGGAATGTCCGGCACGGGCCATAGAATTACAATCTTCGCCAGAAATGACGTCAATGGCCATAGGGGGTTAGGTTAGATGTCCGGATGGAAGATTGCGATTTTATGTTGTCATTATACGAACGAAGCTTCCGCCGAGGATATGGCAGATATACCAGCCCGGGTAGAGATCAAGAGGTTCTCCTGTTCAGGGCGGATTGAAGTCTCTGATATTTTAAAGGCCCTGGAGGCTGATGCGGAGGCGGTGTTGGTGGCCGGTTGTGAAAAGGGCAGTTGCCATAACCACTCCGGGAGTCTGCGGGCGGAGAAGAGGGTAGAAGCGGCCCGAAAGATCCTTGAAGAGATTGGTATGGAGCCGGAAAGGATCCAGATGGCCTTTATTCCCCGCCTTGATACCGGGGCCTTTGTAATGGCGGCTAAGGAAACCTTTGAAAGATTGCTTGATATCTTGCCTAAAGGGGAGATTACCTCATGATCATTGCGGAAAGGAAACCTTTGACAAGGATATTGCAGATGATAGCCCCTTTTGAAAGGGTTGCTATCATTGGTTGTCGGGGTTGTGTGGCCATTTGTTCGGCAGGGGGAGACCGGGAGGTTGAGACCGTGGCCGCGGCCTTGCGTCTGGCCCGCAAGCGCAAGGGGCGTCCTCTGCAAACTATTGAAGAGACTTTTGTGCGCCAGTGTGATCCGGAATATTTAACCCCTCTTGAAACCCTTAAGGAAAAAGTAGAAGCGGTGGTCTCTTTGGCCTGCGGAGTGGGGGTTAATCTGGCTGCGGATCTTTATCCCGACCTTAAAATCTATCCGGGGGTGGATACCAGCTTTTACGGGTCCAATCCTTCCCTGGGCCAGTGGGAGGAGAAGTGCCGCGGTTGCGGGGATTGCATCATCGACTTCACGGGTGGTCTTTGCCCCATTGCCCGCTGTGCCAAGAATCTTTTGAATGGGCCTTGTGGTGGTTCTCAGGGGGGGAAATGTGAGATCAGGCCCGATGTTCCCTGCGTGTGGCATCTCATATACGAGAGGCTTAAAAAGCGCGGGGAGCTTGAGAAGCTGACTCAAATCTGGCCGGCCAAAAACTGGATCCCTGCAGGCCACGGTGGTCCACGGCAGAGGGTAAGACCAGATCTTCAATTTAACAACAAGAAATAGTATGTGGCATAAAATGTTACTATGAAAAACAAAATATGGTGGACATTGTTAATAAAATTTTGCGTGGTTTAGGGAGAATTATTAAATGCTAGAAAGATCTGGCAATGAATTGCTACCTGATATAGAAGAGGAGGAATTAATAGTTCCTGCTATAGAACGATACGATATAGAAACTTATCCGGCGGATTATACTTTGAGAACTATATATGACTTATATAAAAGTAAAAAGATAATTATTCCAGAATTTCAAAGAAAATTTGTATGGAATAATATAAAACAAAGCCGACTAATAGAATCTTTTTTGCTAGGATTACCAATTCCAGCTATCTATTTTTATAAATCTCCCAAAGAGGAACTTTTGGTAATAGATGGTAACCAGAGAATTAAAACTATAATTTCGTTCTATGAAAACAAATTAATATTAAAAGGTGTTCAAGAAACTTTTTTACATAAAAGATATAACGATTTACATGAAACTGATAAAAATTATTTCGACTCTTCTGTATTAAGAAGTTTTATCGTGCGGCAAATTCGTCCTAAAAATGGTTCTAGTATATATCATATATTTGAAAGACTTAATACTGGAG
>JALSPN010000007.1 GCA_026985945.1 Thermodesulfobacteriales bacterium | reverse complement strand
GGCCAACGAAGACTCCAATGGCTAACATTTCCTGGAAAAATTCTTTCATGTTCCCGGAAAAACCTCCTCATATTTTTACCTTACAAAATATCATCATATAATCGCCAAGCGAGTCACTTAACCAACCCTGGCTCCCGGTTAGTGGAGTAGAAAAAAGCTCTTGGCTCTTATCTAATGGCGAATGGGTAATGGCGAGTAGCGATTGGCGAATGGCAAGTGGGGGACTTAGCATCCCCTCGTAGGGGGAGGGAGATCCACTTCGCCACTCACTAGCACACCCTTTGGGTGAAAAAGTTAAAGAGAGCATTTTTCCTTGAAATATAATACCGAAAAGCTCTTCTCTACTCTGCTAACCGGAAATTAAGTAATACCAAAAATGAAAAACGAGTTTTTCATGGAACACTATGTTTTGTGGTAAATTATCTCGCTGAGTCCCTGCAAGAACTCAGGCATCATAACTTTACGGAGGTTATTGATCGCTATTTTTCTCTGGGTTCACATTTAAATGCGAGAGATGTGAAAGCGGTGCGAAAGACGATCTCCGGCCTAGTTAAACTCATTTATCCCCATGATGAAATTTCCAAAGAGGAACTTGCGAGCTGGTTGAAGTAGACCTTGAAGGCCGCCGGCGTGTTAAAAAACACGCTCAAAAAATGGGATCCTTTGAATATCATCAGACTTCTTTTTCTTACATAGACAAAGAGACTAGAGAAGAACGATTTGGAGGCGGGGCTTTATCGCCTGGAAGTAGGCTGCTCACCGGGAACCGGAAAATTACATATTGCCGGTGGGATAAGCAGCCCGATAAAAGAATCCATCAAACACACCTTTGCCTACATTAACGCTAACAAAGGGCGTATAGGGCTTTGATCCCTTTAGAGAACAAACGAAACTTTCTTGAAGTCTCTGGTGACATCATTGAGCGTGTGGCCCCCTTCTTTTACTCCGATCCTCTGACAACCGCCATGAAGGCCCTGGAGATGGGGTAAGGGGAAGAAATCCTCCCCTTCTTACTTAAGCCTTAACATCCTACTTCTTCCCAGCCGAGAATTATGCCTCGCAGGTGAGAATACCAGGGCCTTCCGGTCGTTGAGAGGTAGGCATGAATGATCAAAAAGAAAAGGAAGGCAAAGGCCCCGGCCGTATGATAATAGGCCACCTTTTGAAAGGTTGTCTTTATCCCCAGCTGGGGCCACCACTGATAAGAAACCAGCAAAAAGGCGGTAATGAACTGTAAAGGATAAAGTATCAGCTTTAGAAGCAGATAGGCCAGCCTCTGTAAGGGGTTGAGTTTTTGATCCGGGCGTTTTTCAAAAGGATGGGGCTCACCGCGGAAGATACCAACGGCATAGTAATAGCAAATTTGGGGGATCTTTTCTTTTACCGGCCAGTAATGGCGCCAGGCACCGGTAGTAAGGTGCCAGAAAATAGCAAAGGCCGTAAGCACCACCAGGGCCACTCCGGCATAGACGTGCCAGAGATAGGCCTTTTCATAACCAAAGAGCTCCAGGCTGCCGTGAATTTCAAAACCTGTGAGGAGGAGAAATATAATCAAAATAGCCTGGGCCCAGTGCCAGAGCCTCTCAAAACGGGAATATAAATAAAGTTTCTGCTTCATGGCTCACCTCCTACTTGCGCTTCAAAGAGATAATGATCCTTGCCAGACCGTGAACAGAGACAAAAAGTAAGGCGATCAAACAAAGAGCCTGGCCTATTTTGTCAAGCTCCACGAGCCGATCTCTTCCCGGGAGATAGACTCCAGAAATATTGGCCAGCCTTCCTCCCTGGCGAATATGACAGGCCTCACATTTAAGGGCCTTGTCTTTCGGAGCTACCATGTGGGAAAGGGCGTGGTAGTAAACGGTTTCTATAAAATCTACCTGTCCGCTAAAGGGCAGGCCTGCGGCAGCCATTCCCGCAGCAGCCGATTTTTTCCAATCAAACTCTGCCCAGAAGGCACCACTACCTTTGGGGCCAAAGAGCTTGGGAACAATCAACAATTTGTTTACGGGATCATAAGGTTGTTTGCCAAAATGGGGCTTGAAGGGAAAAATACGGGCTTCAGGATCCTCAGCTGAACCGTTGGGCCTGATAATCACCACCGGTTCTCTTTTCTCTACCCTTTCTCCGGGCAAAACATAGGAATAGGTGCCGTTATACCAGAAATAAACCGGGACCAGATTTTTTCCCCATTTGAGAGTCCCCTTTTTGGTATGATATTCGGGCCTCCCGAAAGGCCCCTTTTTCACGATGGGTTTTCCGTCTTTGTGTCTTCCTGCTGTGGACCAGTCCCAGTAGATGTTGGTGGGCTTACCCCTGGCGTAAAGGGGAATATGGCAGGTCTGACAGGCCACCCGGTCGGTGTGATCATTCAGTTTTACCAGGCGCCAGTCAAAGAGCTTTTTGGAAGGTTTGTGCGGCCGCACCCCATGGCAGGACTCACACCTCACCCGGTGCCCTTCATAGCGCGGAAAAGCAAGCTCCCTTCTGCCCGGAGCCGGGCTGTCATAATGCCTGCCATCTATCTCGTGGGCCACCGTGGTATGACAGGTGCTGCAGGTAAAATTAAGCCCCTTGGCATCCATGTGCACGTCTATCTCTTTTGAGGGAGCGATGAGGGTAGAATCTATATCTCCGCGCTTCACCCCGTCTCCTCCACCACTGTAAAAATGGCATTTACCGCAGGACTCCCGGGTAGTATGCCCCACATGCTGGGCTACATAGGAAAGATTTACCGCTTTAAAAAGCTTCTTTCCGGCAAAGAGCTTGTCTTTTAGAGGAGGATAGCCGCAATCGGTGGGAAATTTTTTGTAGGTGCCAGTGGTATCGTGGCATACCAGACAATCGATTTTTTCTTCAGAGAAGTCGAAGTTTTTATCCTTCCACCCGTAACCGGCATGGCAGCTGGTGCACCTGCACCAGTTGGAAGTTACCGCCACTCAGTAGTTGTTGATGACATGGGCCTTTCCCAGCAGGCGGCCATCTTTGCCCTTCCAGGTCCAGGTAAAATGAAGACTCTTTTTAAGCTGTTCTCCCGCCTTGTTGTGACACTTAAGACAGGCCCTGGTAACTTCTTCAGGGCTTTTAAAATCTTTTTTCAATTCCTCAAACTTGGAATGGTCTGCCGTAAGGGGCGGAGGGGCAAAATATTTGGGAGAGGCTATTTGGGCCCCTGCATTCTGGCCCCTTACAAAATCCGCCTTACAGGGAGTTATTAAAAAAAGGACCAGAAAGAAACTCAGGAACCAGAGACGCATAAAGGACCACCTCCGTAAATGAGAATTAATTACAATCTCTAATCAATAAGGTGGGCTCTCAAGGAAGAAAGTCAAGAATGTGAAAGGGGGTTGCTTTGGGGATCTATCGCCAGGCAATTACCACCCTTTCTTTTGGCCTCGTAAAGGGCCTCATCGGCCCGCAGGATTAAATCGTCAACATCTTCGATAAGGGGTCTTTCTTCCTGGCGGAAAAACCGTGCTACGCCAGCCGAAAGGGTGGTAGGTTCAAAGCCTTCGGACTGATAACGATTTATGATGCGGGTTACCACTTTGCATACCCCCGGCGTTTCGCTCTGGGGAATCACCAGGGCAAACTCGTCTCCACCATAACGGAATGGCAGGTCCACAAAACGCCTGGTGGAGGAAATAAGAAGATTGGCAAAGCGTCGCAGCAACTCATCCCCTGCCTGATGACCATAAGAATCATTGTATTGCTTGAAATTATCTATATCGAACATGACCAGATGAAGAGGGTACTTCTGTCTCCAGGCACGATGACATTCTTCGGGAAGTTTCTCTTCGAAGTAACGACGGTTAAAGATACCTGTTAAAGGGTCCCTGATAGTCAAAATGCGCAGCTTCTCACGCAGCTCCCGCTCTTTTAAGATACGGTCTATTTTGGCCTCAAGCTCGTCAAGATCAAAAGGCTTGCGGATAAAATCACTCGCCCCGGCCCGAATAACGTCCGTATATTTCACCTTTTTGGCGTGCCCTGTGATGGCAATAAGATCGATGTCTGGCCAAGTTTTTTTGATCTCCCGAATCAACGTAAGCCCATCCATCTCTGGCATGACGATATCGGTAATAACGATGGCAAAGGGCCCGTCGTGGGAAACCTTCTCTAGGGCTTCCTTGCCGTTAGCAGCCGTTTCACAGGAGTAACCCAGAGCATTCAGATAATCCTTAAGGGCCTTTCGAACCAGCTCCTCGTCATCAACAACGAGGAATTTTAGTCCGGAAGGCTTTTCGAGCCAAAAATTTGCCTTTTCCATGTCTCCATTTTAGATAATCTGCCAAAATCCGGCTATGATCAAATACTAATTTTTCGAAAGGAATTTCTTCCGGGTGAAAAAGTTGTGCTCTTAAGGCGTCATCATGGCCCTCAGGCTCTCCTTCTGCTTCGGCAATATAAACCGTGGTAATGGTGTGAAAACGCAGATCACGAGTGGGTTCAGAATAAGTATAGAACTGACATTTAATCTTCACTTCCAGTCCGGTCTCCTCTCTGGCCTCTCTTAAGGCCGCTTCTTCAAGGCTCTCTCCATAATCCACAAAACCTCCGGGTAAGGCCCAGCCGTGAGGAGGATTCTTGCGCTCAATGAGAACAATTCTCTCTCCCACCTCAATGATGATATCCACGGTGGGAAAGGGATTTCGGTAAACTTCTATCTCTGCGCCACAATGGGGGCATTTTATCTTTTTCTTCATGGCACATAGCGGGAAGCGATGGGTATCAGTTCTTCATGAATAAGGCCGTTTGAGGCAAGGATATGATTTTGAAAGGGGTCATAAGGCTCGCCACGATAGTTGGTAACCTTACCACCGGCCTCTTCAACCAAAAGGATACCTGCGGCCGTATCCCAGGGTTTAAGGAGAGGTTCCCAGAAACCATCAAACCTTCCACAGGCCACATAAGCCAGATCAAGCGCCGCCGCCCCGGCCCTCCTCACTCCCTGGGCCCTTACCAGAAAATCCCGAAAAGCCCCTACTACTTTTTCAGGTTGTTCATGAATTCCATAAGGAAAACCCGTGGCCAGAACCGCATCCTTAAGAGAGGTGGTCTGAGAAACCCTCACGGGCTTACCATTTAAAAAGGCTCCTTTCCCTCGCTCCGCCCAGAAAAGCTCATCAAGCATTACGTGGTATATCACTCCGAGCACGGGCTCTTTATCTTCCATAAGGGCAATACTTGGTGCAAACCAGGGGAAACGATGGGCGTAGTTGGTAGTGCCATCAAGGGGGTCAACCAACCAATAACGCCCGGTGGGTTCGGTCTTGGCCTCCTCCTCTCCGAGAACAGGTATCCCTGAAGGGGAAAGGATCTCGACGATAAGGGCCTCACTTTTGAGATCCACCTCGGTAACGAGGTCTATCTCTCCCTTATGCCTTACCTCAATCGGGCGGGAAAAATATTCTCTCTGGAGTCTTCCTGCAGCAAGAGCTGCGGCCCGGGCCAGCTGGAGAAGATTCATACCCCCTCCTTAAAAAGGGCTTTAAGACTTTTCTCATAAGGGGCTTTGGCCACGGCCACCTCGGTAATAATACTTTGCACATAGACGGCCGGAGTAACATCAAAGGCCGGATTTGCCGCTGAAACCCCTTTGGGGGTGAGGCGTTTTTCTCCGCAATAGTGGACTTCTTTTGGATCTCGCCATTCGATAGGAATAGCCTCCCCTGTGGGGGTAGAAAGATCTATCGTAGAGCGGGGAGCAGCAACGTAAAAGGGTATTTTGTTTTCTCTGGCCAGAACCGCCACACTGTAAGTGCCGATCTTGTTGGCCACGTCTCCGTTGGCAGCAATACGGTCCGCCCCGACCACACAGGCGGATATTTTCCCTTGACGCATGAGACTTCCCGCGGCTACGTCCGGGATCACGGTCACCGGGATACCCACTTTTTTGAGCTCCCAAGCCGTGAGGCGGGCCCCTTGGAGCCACGGACGGGTCTCATCCGCAAAAACTTCTATTTCTTTACCGGCCTCAAAGGCCGCTCTGATGACTCCAAGGGCTGTCCCGTAGCCACCGGTAGCCAGAGCCCCGGCGTTGCAATGAGTAAGAACGGCTCCCTTATCTGGAAGAAGAGCGGCCCCCAGGCGCCCCATTCTCCGATTGGCCGCGATGTCTTCTTCCCAGATACTTAGGGCTTCCTCCCGTAAGGCCTCAATCAAATCAGGGGAAGAAAGATCTTCATCCTCGGCCCTTTTGAGGATCCTTTCTACCGCCCAGGAGAGATTGACCGCCGTAGGCCGGGCCTTTTTGAGGCCTTCTCCGATCCGGCGCAACTTGGCCAGGAAATCTTTTCGACTCCGGGCACGGATCTTTTCTGCACCAAGCACCATCCCTATGGCAGCCGTAATTCCGATCGCCGGAGCACCCCTTACCACCATCTCTCGAATGGCCTCACGGACTTCTTGCCAGCTCCGCAGACGCAAATATTTTTCCTTCCAGGGTAAAAGCCTCTGATCCAGCAGAAGAAGGCCTTTTTCGTCCCAGAGGATAGGATGGATGAGATCGAGATTGGACGGCAAATATTCCGGCATTTTTATCCTTCCAGTAATTTGGTAAGAAGCTGATTTACCAGTTTGGGGTTGGCCTTTCCCCTGGTTTCACGCATCACCTGGCCCACGAAGAAACCGATCACGTTTTTCTTTCCCTTGCGGTATTTTTCTACTTCTTTTGGGTGTTCCTCAAGGATCTTCTGGCAAATGGCAAGAAGGGCTTCTTCATCACTTTCCTGTTTGAGGCCCTTTTCTTCAACGATTTCTTTTGGCCGGCGACCGGTCTGGTAAACCTCAAGAAATACTTTTTTGGCCGTGGTGGAGCTTATGGTCCCCTCTTCCAAGAGGGTGAGAAGTTCGGTGAATAGCTCGGGTGTTAACCGCGTTTCGGTTACTTCTTTTCCTTCCCGGTTGAGTTCCCTTAAAAGTTCGGTCATGATCCAGTTGCTAATGAGTTTTGGTTTGGGAAGGAGCTTACAGCAGGTCTCAAAAAATTCTGCAAGCTTTCGGGAGGAAGTAATAATTTCCGCATCATAAGCCGGAAGGTTATACTCTTCTATAAAGCGCTTTTTCTTTACATCTGGGAGTTCCGGAAGGGTTTTGCGAATTTCTTCCACCCAGCCACTTTCTATTTCCACCGGAACGAGATCAGGATCAGGAAAGTAACGGTAATCATGGGCCTCTTCTTTGCCCCGCATAGGTTGCGTTACCCCCCGCGAGACGTCAAAGAGCCGGGTCTCCTGGACAACTTCTTTGCCATCGAGAATAAGGGCTATCTGCCGCTTGATCTCATATTCAAGCGCCTTCTGAACGTGCTTAAAGGAATTCATGTTTTTAAGTTCCACTTTGGTCCCAAAGGTGTTGCTTCCCTTAGGTCTTACCGAGATGTTGGCATCACAGCGGAGGCTTCCCTCTTCCATGTTGCCATCACAGATTTCAAGATAACGCAAAATAGAGCGCAATTTTTTGAGATAAGCCACCGCCTCCTCTGGGGTGCGAATATCCGGTTCGCTAACTATTTCCAAAAGAGGGACTCCCGTGCGGTTGAAATCCACGTAGGAAACAGGCCTGGTCTCGTCGTGGATAAGCTTTCCGGCATCTTCTTCCATGTGAATCCTTACCAGCCCGATTTTCTTCTTCTCCCCCGAAACTTCAATTTCTATGAAACCACCTTCAGCCAGCGGGAGCTCGTATTGAGAAATTTGATACCCCTTTGGAAGATCCGGATAAAAGTAATTTTTCCGGGCAAAAACCGAAACCGGATTGATCCGGGCGTTGGTAGCCAGAGCCAGACGAATAGCAAACTCTACCACCCTTTTGTTGAGCACAGGTAAAGTGCCCGGCATTCCGAGGCACACCGGGCAGACATGAGAATTGGGAGCGGCACCAAATTCCGTGGAACAGGAACAAAAAATTTTGCTTCTGGTAAGTAGTTGGGCGTGAACTTCAAGGCCTATAACAGCTTCAAACTCCATAAAATAGACCTCCCTTACACATTAAACCTGAAATTAGCTCAGGCCTAAACTTTGTCAATTAAAAAAATAAGAGGGCGCCTAGGCGCCCTCTTGCTAAAAATACTAGTGGGGGATGGGCTGGTTTAAGCCTTACCAGCTGCTTTTAACTCCTTTACAAAGGCATCAATTGGATTTTCTCGCTTGCCAACTTTCTTCGGAATATTAACTCCTCTTTTTCGTAATTCGGTGACAATTTTCATTACTTGAAACTTACTAATTCCCAGCTTTTCAGCAATTTCAGTTGCGGACATGTTGAGATAATTTTCATACACAAACTTCACATCCTCTTTCGTTACCGGTCTGCTGCGTTTCCTAGGCATAGGACAATCCCTCCCTTAATTTTTTCTTTCTAGTTAGATAATTTGCGAGAGGATGTCAAGCCTTATAGGCTAAAAAAATATTTTCCAGGAAGAAATTTCTTCTAGTACTTTATGAGAAGTGAGGTTGTAATGAAGGGGAGTAATGGTAATATATCCCTCCCTCAAAGCCATTACATCTGTTTCTGGATCAATTTCGGTAAATTTTTCACTACATTGCCAGTAATAAATATTTCCGTGGGGATCTATACGACTTTCAAATTTTTCTATTAATGGAGCCGTGCTTTGTTTAACAAATTTTACCCCCTTAATTTTATGGGCCGGTAAAAAGGGAATATTTACATTTAGACAAAATCTTATTTTTGAAATCTTTTTCTCCATAAAATCCAGCAAACAGCTCACAAAATAGGCCGCAAAGCAATAATCTGGGTCTTGATACTCATTTAACGAGACGGCTACTCCCGGATAGCCCATAATTACGCCTTCGGTTGCCGCCGATACCGTCCCGGAATAAAGCACATTTATACCTACATTTGCCCCCCTATTAATACCGGAAAGTACCAGATCAATGTCAGGTCCTATCAGTTCGTGGAGGGCTATTTTGACACAATCAGCAGGTGTTCCATTTACCGCGTAACCAAAAAACAAATTCCCTCTTTTTACTTTTTTTACTCTCAATGGATCAGCAATAGTGATGGCATGCCCGACGGCACTTCTTTCAGCCTCTGGGGCAACTACAAATATTTCGTGCTCATGACAAAGGACATCGTAAAGGGCACATAATCCTTCAGCAAAAATTCCGTCATCATTGGTTAACAGGATGCGCATTATTGCTCGCGACTTTTTTCCAGAAAATGGATCATACAGGATTTACGATGAGGACAATAATCTTTAGGATGGCGACAACCCTTAGAAAGGGGACTATATTCCCCATCTTTGGCACAAAAACCCATTTCTTCCTGCTCTTTTTTAGGTCCGGTATTCGGCGTTGATTTTGACATATTCATAAGAAAGATCACAGGTCAAAACTTCGGCAGAACTATTACCCTCTCGCAATCTGATTGTCAAAACAAATTCCGGGGCCTTCATTTCCTTATGCGCTTCTTCTTCCCATTCTTTTCCTTTTCCAAGGCCTCTTTCTACAATTTGGATCTCGTTAACGAAAATATCTACCTCATAAGGATCAAATTCTACCCCGCTTCTTCCCATCGCTGCCAGAATTCTTCCCCAGTTTGGATCCTCCCCAAAAAAGGCCGTTTTTACCAGGAGAGAATTAGCAATAGTTTTGGCCAAAATAAGAGCTTCTCTTTCTGTTCGCAATCCTTCTACCTTGACTTTCACCAATTTTGTAGCCCCTTCCCCATCTTTTACGATAAGCCGGGCCAGCTCAGAACAAACTTTTAAAAGTTCTTTCTGAAAGATTTGTTTATCTTTAGAGGTTTCAATTTTTCCTGAAAGACCATTGGCCAGAAGATAAACCGTATCGTTGGTGCTGGTATCTCCATCGACGGTAATACGATTAAAACTAACTTCTACCGCCTCTTTTAAAGACTCTTGAAGAAAATCTCTTTCAACTTCCACGTCGGAGAGGACAAAGGCTAGCATGGTGGCCATGTGAGGGGCGATCATTCCGGCCCCTTTGGCAAATCCCAGAAGAGTTCCCCTTTTTCCGGAAGAAAGGGTGAAGGAGCGCGAGACAATTTTTGGAAAAGTATCTGTGGTCATCATGGCCTGGGCCAAAAGATCATATCTTTCCGGTGAAAGGCCCTCCCAGAGCTTTCGGAGCCGGCTTTTTATGCTTTCTACCGGCAAACGTTCTCCAATTACACCGGTAGAGGCTGGAAGGATGGCCTCAGGAGCAGTATCTGCTATGACCGCCAGGTCTTTAAGAATCTCCTGAGCATCTTTGAGACCGGCTTCTCCGGTGCAGGCGTTAGCACAACCGCTATTTACCAAAATTCCCTTTATGAGAAGGCCTTTTTCTAAAAAGTCCCTCCCCAAAAGGACTGGTGCCGCTTTAACGAGGTTTTCCGTAAAGACTCCAGCTGCCTGAGCCCCCTTTTCACTCCAGATAAGGCCCAAATCAAGGCCTGTCTTTTTTATCCCCGAAAAAAGACCGTTAAAAAGATAACCGCGTGGTAATTCCATTTCTTTTCAGGTTAAACCTTTCCTTCTTGAACCAGACGGGCAAAGTGCTCAAAGGAGCGGTCCCAGGTGCGTTCAGCTTCTGAAGGGAAACAACATCCCGGAAGTTCCCTCCTTGAAAGATGATATTTGAGACATTCACAGCAAATCCCTTTCTTAGGACAGGGTTCGTAGGTGCAGTTGCACCGCTTGAGATTTTTCTCTTTTTGGCACTCCATAAGGACCTCCCTTAAATATCAAGTTCTCGGTATTCCAGGGCGTGGGTCTGGATAAAGTCTCGGCGGGGCTCTACCTTCTCTCCCATGAGGGTGGTAAAGAGTTCGTCTGCAGCGGAAGCATCACTTATATCCACCCTCAGAAGACGCCTCTTCTCTGGATTCATGGTAGTATCCCAGAGCTGATCCGGATTCATCTCCCCCAGGCCCTTGTATCGCTGGATGTGTAAGCCCTTTCGACCCTCGACACGGATGTATTCCAGAAGATCTCTCAGATTTTCAAACTTTTGCTCTTCGCCCCGAGAAATCACTTTTATTCCTTTGCCAAGAAAGCTTTTGAGGCCTTCATGTTTTTTGAGGGCCTTTCGATATTCCCGATAAATGGGAATTTCCGGCCCTACCGTAAAAAAGAGATAAGAAAATTCTCGAGAGGTAACATCAAATTCGTAGGCGTCGTCACGGCTCCTGCTAAGCCGCACCACCCCGGTTTTAAAGCCTTTATCTTTAAAAAAGGATGCCAGATTTTCTACAAAGGTGCGATCGGAAAACTGATCAGCCCGCTTGACCCCGGCGTTTAATAACACCAGGGCTGCTTCCGGCCAGATACCTTTGCGGGAAAGCTCCTGAAGGGCCTCTTCAAAAGCCGAAAGATCCTTTAAGAAATCTCTGGCTTCCTGTAAAGGAAGCGTTCTTCCTTCTACTTCAAGCCGTATGTTTTTGATCGCCCTCTCAAAGAGATAAGCATCAAGGGCCTGATCATCTTTGAGGTAGATTTCCTTCTTTCCTTCTACCACCCGATAAAGAGGCGGCTGGGCAATGTAGAGACACCCCCTTTCAATGAGAGGGGCCATCTGACGGTAGAAGAAGGTAAGAAGAAGCGTTCTAATGTGGGCTCCGTCCACATCGGCATCGGTCATGATGATGATCTTGGAATAACGACATTTGTCAGGATCAAAATCCTTCGGGCCTATTCCCGTCCCCAGGGCGGCGACAAGTTGCCTGATTTCTTCAGAAGAAATCATTTTATCAAAACGGGCCTTCTCTACGTTCAGGATCTTTCCTCGAAGGGGAAGGATGGCCTGAAAACGCCTGTCTCTGCCCTGTTTGGCACTTCCCCCGGCGGAATCTCCCTCCACAATAAAGAGCTCTCTTTCTTCCGGATTCTTGGATTGGCATTCGGCAAGTTTGCCGGCCATCATGACGTCCAGGGCCTGGCCCCTTTTTCTCACCAGCTCTCTTGCCCGGCGGGCCGCCTCTCGAGCCCTGGCAGCTTCGACGATTTTTCCCAGAATCTGGCGAATTTCTTTAGGATGCTCCTCAAACCAGCGACTAAGACCTTCAAAAACAATAGATTCTACCAGAGGCTTTATTTCACTATTGCCGAGTTTGGTCTTGGTCTGGCCTTCAAATTGGGGCTCTGGCATCCGGATGGAAATTACCGAGGTCAACCCCTCACGCACATCATCGCCTTCGACTTTGATCTTCAGGGCCTTGGGAAGATTTTCATGGGTGGCAATGTAGCGATTTATGGCCTTGGTAAGGGCCGCCCGAAATCCGATTACATGGGTTCCGCCTTCGCGAGTGTGGATGTTATTGACATAGGAATAACAGATTTCATTAAAACCGGTGTGATACTGAAGGGCTACTTCTACCTGGACGAGGTCTTTTTCTCCGGAAATATAGATGGGTTCGGTATTTATAACCTCCTTCCGCCGGTTTAAATACTGGACAAATTCTATAATTCCGCCTTTAAAGTGAAATTCCTCTCTAGCCCCAGCCCTTTCATCAATGAGAATGAACTTCACCCTGGAATTTAAAAAGGCCAGTTCCCTCAAACGGTGTTCGATGATTTCGTATTGAAATTCCTGCTCTCCAAAGATTTCTGGATCCGGTTTAAAGGTGATTTTGGTACCGGTGCGGCTGGTCTCTCCCACAATTTCTACCCGGGTCTCAGCCTCACCTCGCCGGTATCGCTGCCGGTAAACCTTCCCATCACGATGAACCTCGGCAATCAGCCATTCTGAAAGGGCGTTTACCACCGAAACCCCCACTCCATGAAGGCCACCTGAGACCTTGTAAACACTGTGATCAAATTTGCCCCCGGCGTGAAGTTTGGTCATCACCACCTGAAGGGCCGGCACTCCTTCGGTAGGGTGAATGTCTATGGGAATACCACGGCCGTTGTCCTCAACCGTGATGGAATTGTTTTGATGAATGATGACTTTGATCTCCGTGCAATAACCTGCCAGGGCCTCATCGACAGCGTTGTCAACCACCTCCCACAGGAGGTGATGAAAACCCTCTACCCCTGTAGAGCCAATATACATGGCGGGCCGCACCCGCACTCCTTCCAGGCCATCAAGGACTTTTATTTGCGAGGCTTTGTATTTTTCCCCCATGGTTATACACTCGTCATCGGCATTACGAGACCAAGAAAACCATGATCCTCCGGGCCTGTAATAATACAGGGAATATCTTCATCGCGCATGAATAGTTCGACCTCTTCGGAATCCATTACATCTAAAACATCAATAAGGTATTTGGCGTTAAAATTAAGGGCAAATTCTTCTCCCTCATAAGCCGCCTGCACCTTCTCTCTTCCCTCACCCAGATCAGGGTGCTGAGAAACCAGAATAACGGTATTTGGAGAGACATTTAAAGTTACCGAACGATATCTTTCTAGAGAAAGAACAGAAATCCTTTTCAAAGCTTCGAGAAATTTTTTCCGCGGAACTTTGACGGGATTTTCCCTCTCCTGAGGAATAACAGCCCGATAGTCAGGATACTGACCATCAATGAGACGGGCCGTAAGGACCAGATGGGGAAGAGCGAGAACCACCTGATTATCTTTAAGGCCAAACTGAACTACCGGATGATCCTGGGCAATCTTTTTCATTTCCTGGGCTGCTTTGCGGGGAACGATTACTCCTGGAGAAAGACGAAGGGTCTCTATCCCCGAAACTTCACGATCTATTAAAGCCAGGCGGTGACCATCTGTAGCTACAAACCGCAAGATATTTTCTCCTTCAGGTTGTTCTACATAGATACCCGAGAGAATAAAACGGGTTTCTTCCGTAGCAACACAAAAAAGGGTTTTGGTAATCATTTCCGCAAGAAGGGAGCCTTCCAATTCCACGAGATCTGCATCGTGAACCTCTGGAAGGGCCGGGAAATCTTCAGCAGGCAAACATGCCAGCCTGAAAAAGACATCTTCGTCTCCAGGAGAAGTGATTTTCAACCAGCCGTTTTCTTCTTCAAGATGAATATTTTCTAGAGGAAAATCTTTTATTATTTCGTAAAATTTTCTGGCAGGGACAGCTAGTTCCCCTGGAGTTTCTATTTCTGCCTCAAGACGTGAGCGAAGGCCTATTTCCAGATCTGTAGCTGAAAGCTCGATAATACCATCTTCGGCCTTAAAAAGAACCGTCGAAAGAATGGCCATACTTGACTTTTTATCCGCCACACTCTGAACCCGAGAAAGAACCTTAAGGAGATCCTCTTTTTCAACTGTTAACTTCATAACTTTCTCCTCTTTTAAAAAATTTAAAAGATTTATCTTTAATAGAAGTCGTTGATTTGTTGAAAAAGGTTTCAAAAGATTGCAGGTTAAGGGATAAATTCTGTTTAAAATTTTGTTGAAAATTTGGAAATAACATTTTCAACACCTTTTTCAACATCTTACTGACACGGAAGAGTTGAAAATTTTTATCTTTTTAAACCATTCCAACCCCGGTTAAAATATATTTTTTTGAAAGATATCCTGATATTTACCACGAAGGATGGTAAAAGAAAAAATTTTACTTCATATCTGCTGTGGGCCATGCACTCTTTATCCTCTCAAGGTCTTGCGAAAAGAGGGATTTGAGGTTCAGGGCTATTTTTACAATCCCAATATACACCCTTACCAGGAGTTCCGCAGGCGTATCAGGGCGCTGGAACGGGTATCAGAGATAAAAAATTTTTTCGTGATTTACGAAAAAGAATATGGCCTGCGGGATTTTTTGCGGGCCACTGTTTTTCGGGAAAATAAGCGCTGTGAAACCTGTTATCTGATGCGCCTTGAAAGGGCTATTCAAGTGGCCAAAGAGATGGGTTTTGGGGCCTTTACCACCACGCTTCTTTACAGCCGCTATCAGGCTCATCAGCTTATAAAAGAGATTGCAGAGGATCTTTCTTTCCGTTACGGAGTAGATTTTTTCTATTACGATTTTCGTGAAGGTTGGGAGGAAGGGCAGGAAGAGGCGCGAAGCCTTGATATTTACCGGCAGCCTTATTGTGGTTGTATCTTTAGTGAGCAGGAGCGTTACGATAAAAAATGGCGCAAAAAGATGAAAAAAAAGGCCCAAAAGGAGGTTCAACATGAACCCGTTTGAAGATCTGGCCAAAATTCTCATATTTATGGGTGTCATTATTTGTATTTTGGGGATTTTTCTTCTGGTGGGAAGCAAAATTCCTCTTCTCGGGAAACTCCCCGGTGATATCGTGATCCGTAAAGGAAACTTTACTTTTTATTTTCCCCTGGCCACCTGTATTCTCTTAAGCATCCTGCTGACACTTATTCTTTCTGTTATTTTTCGGAGGTGAGCTATTTGCCTTCAAGTTCTTCGAGGGTAAGGAGTTTGTCTTCGGCCTTGAGGGCCCACCTGGACTCTGGGGCCAGTTGAAGGATGGAGCGCCAGATCTTCCTGGCTTTTTCCACTTTTCCCAGCCTGTAATACACCAGCCCCAGAAAATAGCGGGCTGCCATGTCCTGGCGGTTAAACCGCACCGCGCGCCGAAAATTGAGGCGGGCCTTTTCCAGCTCTCCCTTCTGAAAGGCCATCATGCCCCGGTAAAAATAGGCCAGAGGATAACGGGGATTGTATTCCAGGGCTTTGTTGAGATAATAAAGGGCTTTTTCTTCATCGCCCTTTTTGTAATAGGCCCAGGCAAGATTGGTATAAGCAATGAAGGGCTTTTGGTAAAAGGGGTTCTTAAGGGCCTTTTTGAAGTAAGAGATGGCCTCCTCGGTTTTATCAAGAATTAAATAAAGAGATCCCAGATTGTTTAAGGCCTCGGGGAAATCAGGCCTTATTTGCAGGGCCTTGCGAAAATTTTTTTCCGCCAGGGAAAGATCGCCTCGGTCCATGTAAATAAGGCCCAGGAGGTTGTAAACTTCCGGATCATCCGGATAAACTTCCCGGGCCTTAATTGCTTCTGAGAGGGCCTCAGCCAGCCTGCCTTCACTGTAGTAAACAAAGGCCCTCTGGAGATATACCGCGGCCCTTTCGTGATAAAACTCAGCTGGTGGTTCGACGCTCTGACAACCATAGAAGATTAACAATAAAAATAGCCAGAATATTTTTCGCATCTAAATGACTTTGTTCAGGGCATATTCAATAATTCCCTGGGCCCCTGCTTCCAAAAGTTTGGGAATAAGTTCTCTGACTTTGTCCTCTGAAACCACCGTCTCCACTGCAAACCAGTCTGTTTGATAAAGAGGTGAGATCGTGGGGGCATTAAGACTGGGAAGAATGCCAACGATCTTCTCAAGATTTTCTTTGGAAACATTCATTTTAAGCCCCACCAGACGATCTGCCCGCAGGGCTCCCTGAAGCATCACCGCGAGCTGTTCGATCTTTTTTCTCTTCCAGTTGTCTTCCCAGGCCTCTTTATTGGCGATAAGTTGGGGATAGGTCTGCATCAATTCGTGGATAATTTTGAGACCGTGCGCCTTAATGGTGGTTCCGGTCTCGGTGACTTCAACAATGGCGTCGGCAAGCCCCTGAACCACTTTGGCTTCTGTAGCCCCCCAGGAAAATTCGACCTCTACCTGGATCCCTTTTTCGGCAAAATACCTCTTGGTGAAATTTACCAGTTCCGTGGCGATCTTTTTCCCTTCCAGATCTTTGAGATCTTTTATCTCTGAGTCGGCAGGCACGGCCAGGACCCATCTGGCAGGCCTCTTACTTACTTTGGAGTAGATCAGATCAGCCACGGTTATTACCCGGGAGTTGTTTTCAAGGATCCAGTCCTTCCCGGTAATGCCACAATCAAGGACCCCTTGCTCTACGTATCGGCTCATCTCCTGGGCCCGACAAATGGCACATTCGATCTCTTGATCATCTATTTCCGGGAAATAGCTCCGGTGGTGGACGTTTATGCGCCAGCCAGACTTCTCAAAGAGTTCGATGGTAGCTTTCTCAAGACTTCCTTTGGGAATGCCAAGTTTAAGTTTTTTTTCCATAGACTACCTCGGGATCAAAGATTTTTTCACCTACAATTTCGAGCTTACCGTCTTTCAGGCGGCGGTAAAAACAGCTCCGATAGCCTGTGTGGCAGGCTGCCCCTCCCAGCTGTTCCACCTTGATAAGCACGGTATCAAGATCGCAATCAAGATAGATCTCCTTCACCAGTTGAACGTTTCCAGAAGATTCACCTTTAAGCCAGATTTTTTGCCGGCTACGGCTGAAATAATGGACTTTTCCCGTGGAAAGAGTCTTCTCCCAGGCCTCTTCGTTCATATAGGCCAGCATAAGGACCTCACCACTTTGCCAATCCTGAGCAATTACAGGGATAAGACCACCACTTTTTTCAAAATCGGGTTTGATCATTTCTTCCTCCCAACCGCACCATAACACGTTAGAGGTTTTAAAAAAGAGGTGGGCTGTGGACAATAAAAAGCCTCAGGGGTTCTTTTCCGGTATTTTTGACCCCGTGCTCTTCTTTTGGAGGGACAAAGATATAGTCTCCGGCCTTTATTTTTTCCCAATTTCCGTTCACATAGGCCTCCCCTTCACCTTCCAGCACGTAGATGGAATCAATCTGTTCGTCGTGGGTATGGATAGGGATTTCTATACCGGGATCAATAAGAAGCATGGAGACGCCAGCCTGAGAACTCTTTTTAGAATCTATTAAAAGGGCCCATTTAACACCCTTAAACCTGGGGTGATCTGAAAAAGTGATCTCCTCGCGCCGATAAAAAAAGGCCATAAACACCTCCTCTTCTGGTATTCTGCAAAGTATATAAAACCTTAAAGATTTTTCTCAATGGAGGATCCTATGAAAATTATAGCCATTATTCCTGCGCGTTACGCCTCGGTGCGCTTCCCTGGAAAACCTTTGGCTTTACTGGCCGGAAGACCCATGATTCAACACGTCTATCTTCGCGCCCGAAAAAGCCCTTTACTTGAAAAAGTGGTAGTCGCTACCAACGATGAACGGATCAAAGAGGCTGTAGAGGCTATAGGTGGGGAGGCCATTCTTACCAGGAAGGAACACACCTGCGGCACCGAAAGGATTGCCGAGGCGGCGGAAACTTTGCGCCTGGCCGAAGATGATATTGTGGTCAATATCCAGGCCGATCAACCCCTTCTGGAACCGGCTTTGGTGGAGGAACTTGTGCGTCCCTTACTCCTTCATGCCGAAATCCCCATGGCCACGGTAGCGGTTCCAATCTCTCGCCCCGAGGAAAAAGAAGATCCCAATCGAGTAAAAGTGGTTCTCAACAGAGAGGGGTATGCCCTTTATTTTTCACGCTCTCTGATCCCTTATCATCGCCCCCCGGGTGAAAGCCCTCTTTATCTCAGGCATCTTGGCCTTTACGCTTATCGTCGAGATTTTTTGGATACTTTTGTCCGATTGGAACCCGGAGTGCTTGAGAAGGCCGAAAAACTGGAACAGTTGAGGGCCCTTGAATATGGCTATCCGATTGCGGTAACCATCACGAAATACGACTGCCCCGAAGTGGATACCCCAGAGGATCTTAAAAGGGTGGAAGAAATGCTCAAATAAAAAAAGCCCCCGAAAGGGGGCTTTTTAAGCTGCATCTTTTATGAAGAACTATTCTACCACTACCACATTGGCAGCCTGTTCCCCTTTGGGGCCACGCGTGATCTCAAATTCCACCGTCTGACCCTCCTGGAGGGTTTTAAAACCGTCCATCTGGATGGCAGAATAATGCACAAACACGTCTCCGCCATCTTCCCGCGAAATAAAACCATAACCCTTCTTTTCATCAAACCACTTCACTTTACCTTTAACCATGTTACAAAAATCCTCCTGTAAAATTATTACTAAGGCCATTATAATCCCTGGGTAAATAATGTAAAGAAAAAAAAGAGAGATGACAAAGTTAATAAAATTTTTGGTAAATCAATTTTAAAAATAAGCTCTAATAAAAGCAAAATCAAAATTTAAATCCTATGGAGGAATAAAATGGGTTTTATCAAAGATCTTGGTGAAATATATCTGGCAGCAAACTACCAGAGATTTCCGGTGGCTTTTGTGCGGGGTGAAGGAACCCGCCTTTATGACGAAGAAGGGCGGGAGTATCTTGATTTTTGTGCCGGGATAGCGGTTTGTGCCCTGGGTCATGCTCCGAAAGAGTTGTCTCAAGCCATTTGTGAGCAAGCCCAAAAACTCCTCCACGTTTCCAATCTTTACTGGACAGAGCCCCAGGCCCGCCTGGCAGAACTACTTTGTGAAAATTCTTTTGCGGAAAAGGTCTTTTTCTGTAACAGCGGTGCCGAAGCGGTGGAAGCAGCCTTAAAACTTGCCCGAAGATACGCCTGGAAGAAATTTGGCCCTGAAAAATACCAGATCGTGGCTCTAGAAAATTCCTTTCACGGGCGCACCTTTGGAGCCCTTTCCGCCACCGGCCAACCCGCTTACTGGCAGGGATTTGAGCCCCTGGTGCCGGGCTTTAAACACATTCCTCCAAATGACATCAAAGCCCTCAAGGAGGCGGTATCCCAAAAAACCTGTGCCATCATTTTAGAGCCCATACTGGGTGAGGGTGGAGTTATTCCCCTTGAAGAGAGCTTTTTAAAGAAAGCCCGTGAGCTTGCTTCCCACCACAAGGCCCTTCTTATCTTCGATGAAATTCAAACCGGAGTCGGCCGCACAGGAAAACTCTTTGCCTACGAATGGTTTGGGGTGGAGCCCGATATCATGACCCTTGCCAAAGGGCTTGCCGGAGGTCTTCCCATAGGGGCCATGCTTTCCCGGGAAAAAATCATGGCCTTTCTGGAACCCGGAACCCATGCCTCCACCTTTGGAGGTAACCCTGTGAGTTGCAGTGCGGCTAGAGAAGTGTTAAAAATTATTCTTAAAAAAGATTTCTTAAAAGAAGTTCAACTGAAGGGCCGCGCTTTGGAACAGAGACTTAAGGCTATCAAAGAAGAATTTCCGGAACTGGTAGAAGAGGTAAGGGGGAAGGGCCTTTTGCAGGCCCTGGTTCTTAAGGTTTCCGCAACACCGGTTTTATTTTATCTCTTCGAGCAAAAACGGATCCTGGCAACCTGTATCAAGGACCGTGTTTTGCGCTTTACACCACCTTTGATTGTCGCTTACCGGGAGATAGACGCCCTTTATGAAGGATTGAAAGAAGCCCTTAAAAACTATCAGGCATAAGGAGGACAAAGATGCTCAGCGAAAAAATGGAAAAGGCCTTTAACGAACAACTCAAATGGGAGTTTTATTCTGCTTATCTTTACCTTTCCATGGCAGCTTACTTCGATAGCATCAACCTTCCTGGCTTTTCCAAATGGATGAAAGCCCAGGCCGTAGAAGAGTCCATGCACGCCATGAAGTTTTATAATTTCATCAACGAACGAGGGGGCCGGGTCATTCTTCAGAACATTGATCAACCCCCTACGGAATGGGAATCTCCCCTGGCGGTAATGGAATTTGCCCTGGCTCACGAACAGGAAGTTACCAGGAGAATCAACAATCTGGTGGAACTGGCCCAGCAAGAGAAGGATCACGCCTCTCAGATCTTTCTGCAGTGGTTTGTAACCGAACAGGTGGAAGAAGAAGATTCATTTGGAAGCATCGTGGCCCAGATGCGCCTGGTTAAGGACTCCCCTGAAGCCCTTTTTATGATTGACCGGGAACTTGCCAGCCGCAACATGGATTTCACCGCCCTTTCTGGTGAAGTAAAGTAAAGTTTCTTGACCTGCCCCTGGCCTTTTGGTATCCCTTTGCCCAAGGCCAGGGGCTGCGGTTATGGAATTCCACCACCGTCATATACTGGATATTTCTGCGCTAAGTGCAGAGGACATTAACCACATTTTAAATACCGCTGAAAATCTCAAAGAAGTTCTCTCACGGCCCATTCCCAAGGTTCCAACCCTGAGAGGGAAACTGATTGCCAATCTCTTTTTTGAGCCCAGCACTCGCACAAGGCTTTCTTTTGAAAAGGCTGCCAAGACCCTTTCAGCTGACGTCTTTAATCTCAGTGCGCGGATGAGCAGCGTGGAAAAAGGGGAGACCCTCCTTGACACCGTTTTAAATCTCAAGGCCATGGGAGCAGACCTCTTTGTTATTCGCCATCCTATGGCCGGGGCCCCGCATCTCATTGCTCGTCTGGCTCAAACCAGGGTTATCAACGCTGGGGACGGTTTTCACGCCCATCCCACCCAGGCCCTCCTTGATATGCTTACCGTCCGCGAGAAAAAGGGCACTCTTTCCGGGCTTAAGGTAGCCATTGTCGGAGATATT
>JALSPN010000006.1 GCA_026985945.1 Thermodesulfobacteriales bacterium | reverse complement strand
ATATGCTTAATCTTTGTTGGCATTTGAGGAGGAGGGAGGCGATTTAAGGAGACGAAGGTAGTATTATGTCCAGAATGTGGAAGATAGGGAAAATAATGAGGAATGGAGGTAAAAAGAGGCGGGAATAGGGTCAAAATTTTCTGATATTTGCCAGGATTTTCGGGATTGGTCGTGTTTACGAAGGCTGACGGACAAGAATTTGTCTCCATATTTCGACATTATTCAAAGGTCTCTCTAAGTTTTTTTCTTTTTCAGGCCGTGTTTGGCCATCTTGTAGCGCAATACCCTTTCACTTATTCCGAGGAGTTCGGCGGCGCGGGTCTGGACCCAGCCGGTTTTTTCTAGGGCTTCAAGGATCATCTCTCTCTCCAGGGCGGCAAGCCTTTCCTCAAGAGGACCACTTCGCAGGCGGCGATAACGCCGCACCTCTTCGGGAAGGTCCTCCGGCCTGATAACCCGACCTCTGGCCAGGGTGACCGTGCGTTGAATGATGTGTTCAAGTTCCCGAATGTTTCCGGGATAGGGATACTTGAGAAGATAATCCGTGGCCTCAGGAGAATAGGTCACCGGATGCAGGGCGTATCGTCTGGTGAAAAGCTCAATTAGTTTGGGAATATCTTCTTTGCGTTCTCTGAGGGGAGGGAGCTCTATTTCAAACACATTGAGACGGTAGTAGAGGTCTTCCCGAAAAAGCCCTTCTTCGATCATTTTTTTAAGGTCGCGGTTGGTGGCTGAAATAATTCTTACATCCACCTCGATGTCTTTTTCGCCGCCAAGTCTGGAAAACTTACCTTCCTGAAGCACGCGGAGAAGTTTGGGCTGAAGGTTTAGTGGAAGCTCCCCCACTTCGTCCAGGAAGATGGTTCCGGTATGAGCCAGTTCGAAACGGCCGCGTTTGGTGTGAGAAGCGCCGGTGAAGGCCCCGCGTTCATGTCCGAAAAGTTCCGATTCGAAGAGATTTTCAGGGATAGCGGCACAGTTGACCTCGATGAAAGGCCTTTCTGCCCGCGAGCTCAAAAGGTGTATTAAGCGGGCGATGATTTCTTTGCCCGTTCCGGTCTCCCCCCGGATTAATACTGGCCAGGGGGTGGGAGCCACCCGCCGCACCGTAGAAATGATCTCTTTCATCCTGGGGCTTTCCGTTACAATTTCCAGAGGCAAAGGGGTTTCCCTTTCTTCAAGGTCTTCGAAGGTCTCCTTTACGTCTTGTTCCGTAAAATATTCTTCTTCAAGGCGCTTAATACGGGTGAGAAGTTCTTCCAGAACGATAGGTTTTTCGAGAAAATCCTCGGCTCCGAGTTTCATGGCTTCCACCGCCAGTCCAACTTCTCCGTAAGCCGTAATCATGATCACTTTGACGTGAGGATTGATCTTTTTGAGGCGGGTAAGCAATTCACACCCGGTAAGACCGGGCATCTTGTGATCCAGAAGGACCAGCCAGATGGGTTCCTGTTCGAAAATCTCCAGGGCTTTTTCAGGGTGCGAAGCCGCAAGGGCTTCGTAGCCCTGTTTTTGTAAAAATCCTTTTAACAACTCAGCCTGGGTTGTTTCGTCGTCCACGATGAGGATCTTCACGCGTCTTTTACTCCAGGAAGTCTTATCTCTATTTCAAAGAGCCCGTTCCGGATCCGGGCCTTTATTCTTCCTCCATGGGCTTTCACGATCTTACGGACAATTGCCAGCCCAAGCCCCGTCCCTCTGGTCTTAAAAGTAACATAAGGTTCAAAAATGCGTTTTAAGTCCTCTTCCTGTGGGATTTCGCCACTGTTTACCAGCTTTAAAACCGCCTCTTTTCCTTCCATTTTGAGAGAAATTCTTAAAAATCCCTCGAATTCCAGGGCTTCAAGGGCATTTTTTAGGAGGTTTTCCAGCATTTGAGAGAGAAGATGAGTATCTCCTGGTATTTCCACTTCTTCAATATGCGTCTCCAGGCGAACTTTTTTCCTTAACAGTTCAGGGGCGAAGAGGGCCAGGAGCTCTCTTGCGGGTTTGTCAAGACGAACCGGCTGCCTGGCAATTTCCTGCGGCAGGCGGGCGTAATTAAGGAGATTTTTTACCGTATGATTGGTCCTTTTTATGGAATCAGATACCAGCTTGAGGAGCTGCTTCTGCTCTGCATTCAGATTCTCGCCTTCTAAAAGAAGGCGTTGAAGGGCAATGGCCATGCTGTTGAGAGGATTTTTGATCTCGTGGGCGATGATGGCTGCGGCTCGGCCCAGGGCCGCCTCCTCCCGTCTTAAAGATAGCCCTCTTTCGTAAGCCTCAAACCTTCGGAGATAGAACCTTTGTAAACGGTAAAAAAGGTAACCGAGAAGACCCCCCAGCGGGATAAGAAAGGCGTTCAAGAGGAAATACTGTTGCCATAATCTGCGTTTGGCTGTTTGGAGAGGTGTGTTGTCCAGTCCCACGATCAAACACCGGGCTTCAAAGGGCACTTTGATTTCCACCGCCTCTTTTTTTTCGGTTACGGACATTTCAGAACAGGTTTGCTTTTCTTCTTTCAGGTAAAGAATGCCGGGAAGCCTGGTGATGTTTCCCAGCACGTAAGTAAGAGAGACTTTCCGGTAGAGATTTTTGAGGTTTTTGACGCGCACGACCAGAACGATCTCCTGACAACACTTAAGGTCGGTAAGCCGATACACGAACAGATCCTGGTCAGAGAAATAAACAAGGGGTGGAGCCGCCTCCAGATCCTCGGACGGAATCGCAGCCGACCAGTTTTTAGGGGCCAGGAGTGGAGGCCCCGAAAACCTTTTGAGACTTAAGCCGTAAAGATGGTTTTCCTCTACAAAGGCCATTAATTCGTCGTAAGAGAAAGGTTCCACGAGTTCGAGATAGTCCAGAAACTTTCCGAGATTTTTTAGAAAATGTTCCAGGAGATGGCGCAGGATCTGGTCCGCAAGATATCCGGTTTCCGTATTAAGGGAGACCATGCGAGCTATTAGCAGGGCGTCCTTGCGGGCGTGCTTTAAAAATAATTCTTCCGTTCGCCGGAGATGCCATACAAAGAGGGAATTCACCAGCACCAATAGCCCTCCAAAAAAGAGGAGATTGAGCATCCACATGGGAAGAACTTTCTTACGGTCTTCCGCAGCCACAATGTCTTCTCCGCATTTTAAGTCTTTTGCGCACTCCCGTTCGATCCTTAAGGCTGAAGGGTCTTATGCTTTTGACTTTCAGGTCGCGGCCTTGAGTATCTATTTTTATCTTTACAAGATCACCCGGGTGATAACTTTCAAAGGCGTGAGGTTTCTGGAGAATTATTTCCGGGGCCTTTTGACAAAAGGGTTTCACGACCACTTCCTTCGTTTGAGCATTTATTGCTATTATGCGGCCGGTTATTTCCTCGGCCTTAAGCTCTGCTGCAGCCAGTAAAATTCCACATATCAAAAAGAAAATAACAAGCCGCACTTTAAAAAGACTCCTTTGGTAGTCTTTAACGTCTATAAGAGAAAGGGGCCATTTGGGCCCCTTATGCTCTTTTTTACTCAAAGGTCAAACTCCTTGCGGTATAGACCAGAGGGCCCCCCTCAGGCTGATAACCGAAATACACATCAAAGGTTCCCCGCACTCCTTCAAGATCCAGAGGGTGAGTAAAAAGAGGAAAGTTTACCGATTCTCCCAGCCTTTTCCTTGCAAAAGGCACCAGCTCCATCCCCGGAGTCCAGGGGACTACCTGGTTCTCTCCAGAGACCAAAAACCACTGTCTTCCTTCACGGAAATAAATTAAGGCGTAAAGTTGCCCTTCTTGCCCGTGATGTTCTTCTCTTACCGGAATTTCCGGAACAAAAGTGAAGCTTTTCTTTTGCGCACCGCGGAAATGGTGTTTGCGGGCCGGGAGCTGAATCATCCTATTCCTTTGAGAAGGATGAGGAGAATGGGAAGAATCTGCCCCCATCATTTCTTCAAATCTTCAAACTCTTCCTGAGGTAGATACTGCGGATTATACTCCTCTCCATAAGCAGAAAGAGCACTTACAAAGGCCTGAAGATGGTTATAAGAACCGGCTTTTAAGCGTTCAAATACCATCTGGACATCTTCCTGGTCTATAATGGCCAGTCTTTCTTCCAGATCGTGAATATCAAGTTCTTCTATCAGGGCTCCTACCTTAAGGGCCTCGATTTCGGAGAGCAACCCCTTTTCCACCAGCTCGTTATAAAGCGCAGCCAGTTGAGGATTGGTAAAGTTTCCTATGTCTTCCTCATTTGTTACCGGGTCATCAAGGCCATAGCGATCTATCAACATTTTAACACTATTCATGTGATTTTGTTCGCTTTCAGCGATATTAGCCAGAATTATCAGTCCGTAATGCTGATATAGGGTAAGATAGACGTCTCTTGCCAGTTTTTCTTCCTCTCTCATGTAAAGAATGGCCTCTCTTTCTTCCTCCGAAAGTTCACCTAAGGGCAGGCTCCAGAGAGTGTCTTCATGTCCTCTGCCGTAATTTGCCCCTTCACGGTGTCCATTAAATGAGAGGGCTTTGTTTGTCGAAAGAAACGCGAAGAAAAGTAAAATTAAGGTGATTTTTCTAAATTTTTTTGCCATCACAGTCCTTTCCTCCTTCGTTGGGTTTAGTTTTGATGTTCTAAAGGGGAGGGATGTCCCTCCGGGCTTTTTATTGGGAAGACCAGTGCTTCCATCCACACCCTTTTGAGCCGTGACCTGCTCCAAAACGGCCACCCCTCCAGGCTGGACGCCCGTCATCGTCCCTCAGGTTGATGGTCTGTCCGGAAACGGTGATCCTCGTGGCGATTATCCTTTCGCTGCCATCATTAAGGGTTACTTTGTAGCCTTCAACCGACACCTCTTCTCCTACAGCAGGGTAGGCTACTCCCATCCGCTCCCAGAACCAGAAGGGCCCTAACCCGTAAACCGTAACGGTCTCTGTGCCGGTGTCGATCTTAAGCCCGGGATTTCCTGGGGATGGAACCGCGGTTACTATACCGCTAATGCTTACCGGTTCTCCGATATAAAGATTTGCCCGGGAATTGGTGTTATTTGTGCTCCTGCTTCCAGACCATGCCTGGGAGACGAGAACCAGAACCGCCATAAAGATTACAAAATAAATTCCTTTCATTTTTGTCCTTTTCATAGCCACAACCTCCTTTTTGTTTTTTCTGACCGGCGCCGGCTATTTAAGGTAAAAGCAAAGGTAATGCCAGGCTTTATAAGACTAAAGCCGGCCTTAATTCCCGGTTAGTGGAGTAGAAAAAGCTTCCGGATCTTATTTAATGGCTAGTGGCGAATGGTGAGTGGCGAAGGGGATTTCTCTCTCCCTTGTAGGGAAAGGGTTTGGGAGGGGGGAAGCTCAGCAATTCTGCGCGAACCTCCACCCTCCTCCTGCCCCTCCTTGACAGGGAGGGGCATTATTAAGGAACTATTTTCGACAGATCCTGTTATTTCGACAGTTTTGTCGAGTTTAGCCACCCTGATTCCCCGTGAGCGAATTAGAAAGTAGTATCTTAGTGAAACACTAGGTTTTGTTGGAAAGATAAAGCTGTGGAGATACAGGGAGGCTACTTAAATGATCTTTTCTCAAGATAGTGTTCGGGATTTTGGGATTACACACCCTAATTTCCGGATAAGGTGTGTAATTATTGATAAAGACGATATTGCATCTCTAGAAACCAAAAAAACAGCTGGACAAAAATTCCGAGAAAGACTCTTCCTGGCTTCTCTTAACTCTTAACTGAATTTTTAAGCAATAAAAAGCTTCTTTCCCATCAAAATCCCTCAAATTTTACAAAATCAAAACAGAATCCCACCTTAATGCCTATCTCATAACTATTTCCTGAACTTTTAGGTCTA
>JALSPN010000005.1 GCA_026985945.1 Thermodesulfobacteriales bacterium | reverse complement strand
GATTGCCATTAAATTTTGACAGGAAAGAAGCTTTTTATTGTTTAAAAATTCCAGTTAAGAGTTAAGAGAAGCCAGGAAGAGTCTTTCTCGGAATTTTTGTCCAGCTGTTTTTTTGGTTTCGAGAGATGCAATATCGTCTTTATCAACAATTACACACCTTATCCGGAAATTGGGGATTAGGGAGTAACACTTTATATTTTAACTTATAAGTTTAAAAAGAGGAAAGCCTGGGAAGTGACAGTGGCCTGTATAAGGAAGCTTGCACTCATGAGTTGGGCTTACTACAAGATGGCCATATACACCTGACCCTTGATAGATCACACAGTATCTGAAAGGAGGGGGAATTTTTACTTCCTCCCCTTCCTTAAAGAAAGAGGGAATTAGCCGGAAAATTGGGGTAAAAGAGGGAAAACATTCTCAAGAACATGAGAGAGAGAAGAGGAAAATTCCAGCTGGTTTCCCAATTTGAGCCCACCGGTGATCAACCCCAGGCGATAGAGACTCTGGTGCGCTGGGTCCGGGAAGGGGCCAAACACATGGTTCTTAAAGGGGTTACCGGTTCCGGAAAGACCTTTACCATGGCCAATGTAATCGCGCGGCTCAACCGACCTACTCTTATCATTGCCCCCAACAAGACCTTGGCCGCCCAGCTTTATAACGAGTTCAAGAAACTCTTTCCTTATAACGCCGTGGAATATTTTGTGTCGTATTACGATTACTATCAGCCCGAGGCCTATATTCCGGCTACTGATACCTACATCGAAAAAGACGCCTCCATCAACGAACTCATCGACCGCCTGCGGCATTCAGCCACCGCAGCGGTCCTTTCCCGCCGGGATGTGATTGTGGTGGCAAGTGTTTCCTGCATTTACGGCCTCGGGTCTCCGGAAGAATACTCCCGCATGCACCTTTACCTTCAGGTGGACAAAACCTATCCCCGGGATCAGATCATACGCCGTCTGGTGACCATGCACTATCAGCGGCAGGACTTTGAGCTTACCAGAGGGACTTTTCGGGTGAGGGGAGATGTCATCGAGATCTTCCCTGCCCATGAGGAATCCCGGGCCATTCGAGTAGAACTTTTCGGAGACGAGATTGAAAGCCTCAAGGTGATTGACCCTTTTCGGGGGAAGGTTTTGGGGCGTCTTGAAGCGGTGACTATCTTCCCCGGCACCCATTATGTTACCAGTGAGGATCGCCTTAAGCGGGCCATTCGTGAAATACGCCGGGAGCTTGAAGAAAGGGTGGCCTGGTTCAAGAAGCAGGGACGCCTCCTTGAAGCCGAAAGGCTCTGGAAACGCACCCTCTTTGACCTGGAAATGCTTGAAGAGATGGGTTTTTGCCACGGAATTGAGAATTATAGCCGTTATCTCGATGGTCGGGTCCCGGGAGAGCCCCCTTATACCCTTTTAGATTATTTTCCCGACGATTTTCTGATCTTCATTGACGAAAGCCACATTACCATCCCCCAGCTTCAGGGAATGTATCGCGGAGACCGCTCTCGTAAGGAAACTTTGGTGGAATACGGTTTTCGCCTGCCTTCGGCCCTTGATAATCGTCCGCTAACCTTTGAAGAATTCGAAGAGCGGGTAAGCCAGGTTATTTATGTCTCCGCCACTCCGGGGGATTACGAACTTGAGAAGGCGGGCCCTTACGTGGTGGAACAGATTATCCGTCCCACCGGCCTTATGGACCCCAAAATAGAAGTCCGCCCGGCCCGGACCCAGGTGGATGATCTTATCGGCGAGATCAGAAGACGCCTTGCCCGGGGAGAAAGGGTGCTGGTTTGCACCCTTACCAAAAGGATGGCAGAGGAACTCACCGAATATCTTAATGATTTGGGAATCAAGGCCAAATATCTCCATTCGGATATCAAGACCCTGGAACGGGCCCGTATTATTCGCGACTTACGCCGGGGGGCTTTCGACGTCCTGGTGGGGATTAACCTCCTGCGAGAAGGGCTTGATCTTCCGGAGGTTTCCCTGGTGGCCATCCTTGACGCAGACAAAGAGGGCTTTTTGCGCTCGGAGCGCTCCCTGATCCAGATCGCAGGTCGGGCCGCGCGTAATGTAAACGGAACCGTGATCCTTTACGCTGACAAGATCACAGAATCCATGCGCCGGGCCATTGAGGAGACCAGCCGGCGTCGAAAGATCCAGGAAGAATACAATCGCCGCCATGGCATCGTGCCACAGACAATTAAAAAAGGCCTGGAAGACGCCCTGGCCCAATTTTACGAGGCCGATTACGTGGATCTTGAAGAGCTGGCCCTGGAAAGCTTTGAAGACGTAGAAGAGCTGAAACGGGCCATCAGGAAAACCGAGAAGGAGATGCGTGAGGCCGCCAAAAAGCTTGAATTCGAAAAAGCTGCGGCTCTGCGTGACAGACTCTTTGCCCTGAGGCAGCAATTACTTAAAGCCGCTTAAAAAAAGCTTTTTAAAATCTTCCTTTCATGTTAACTTGCTCTGTAAGAGGGATACCGGGGGCCTTCCTTGGTTTTCCCGCCAGAAAAATTTTTAAGGAGTTTGTTTTATGCGTAAAGTTAAGCTTGGTGACGTGGTAAGTATTCACTGTGTTGGTCGCCTGGAAAACGGCGAGGTTTTTGAAAGCACCGAAGGGGGGCCGCCTTTCCAGTTCCAGGTGGGTTCTCCGGAAATCATCCCCGGGCTTTCAGAGGCAGTCATCGGTATGGCTGAAGGAGAAGAAAAAGAAGTCACCCTCACCCCGGAAAAGGCCTTTGGAGACAGAGACGAAAGGCTTGTTAAGGTAGTGCCGCGAGAGGCCCTTTCTCTAGATACCGAACCCCAGGTGGGAATGATGCTAAACCTGGTCTTCAATACGGAGCAGGGGGAAGTAACCCTTCCTGCTACCATTACTAATCTTGACGAAGAAAGCATCACCCTTGATCTCAACCCGCCCCTTGCCGGCCAGAACGTAACTTTCTATATCAAGGTAGTGGAAATCCAGAACGGAGAATCCCCCATCATTACTCCTTAAATCTGATAGGGGGAGCTTTAAGGCTCCCTCTATTTAAGCCTCAATCACTTCGGGGTTAAGGGGCTCCAGATACTCTCCAAAATCCCGGACACTTTGGAACTTATCTTCTCCTTATCCAATCTTCGCTTCTCTTAAAATCCCCAAAATTCCGATATCTAGATCAACTCCTTTTTATCCTCCCTCCGCCCCTTCTAATGGAAAGAAAATTAAGGTAAAAGCTAAGTTGACGGCCAATTTAGCTGCTGTTAGCCTACTTTAAAATTTGTATTTGGAGAGGGCGATGAAGGCCTTGTTTAGATTGGTTCCGTCTCTTCTTTTATTTCTTATCTTATTCGGGATTTCTTCTCTTTGGGCTCAGGAGATAAAGATAGCGGTCCTGCCCTTTAAGATTAATGCTCCTGAGGATCTTTCTTATGTTCGAGAAGGTATTCAGGACATGTTAAGCACCAGGTTTTATGTCCCCAATGAGGTCATTGTAATCGATGAAACCGAGGTCCAAAAAGACCTTAAAAATTTCTCCGGGCCGCTGAACGAAAAGAATCTACGGGCACTGGGGAAAAAGCTTGGGGTTGATTATATCGTTTTTGGGAGTCTTACCACCTTCGGACAAAAAGCAAGCCTTGACGCCAAACTAATCCCGGTAAACGAAAACAAGCCCCCTCTGGCCTTTTATATGCATACGGAAAATCTGGATGATCTCATCCCCAAACTGGCAGATTTTGCCCGGCAGGGAGTGGCCTACATAGAGGGAAAACCCCCTCGGAGGCTGGCTTCCCTGCCAGCTACTCCGGAGGCACAGCCCCTGAATTATGCTGCTCCTGCAAGTCAACCCTTTGCCCCTCGAACTCCAACTCCCTCCCAGGTCCAGAAGGCACCGGTAACAGATCCCAACAAAATGCATCCCGAGCGGGTCTTTCGCACCCAGGGGCCACCTCCAAGCACTGCTCCTGTCCAGACGGCAGCAGCCTCACCCCCTTCACAACCACAAAAAGAGGTCCGAGCCAGCAGATATAAATACTCAGATATCGATCCCTGGCCGGATTATCCTCCCGAAGAGGAAGATCTTGCTCCTCTTATAATGGAAAAGAAGGAACCTTCTCCCCCCAAAAAGAAGAAAAAGCATTTCTGGTCCAAACTCTGGCCGGGGAACTGGTTCGGAAAGAAGGAAAAAGAAACCGTCATTACCCCTTCAGGAAGTGTTCCCCCGCCACCTCCACCACCTGGATACCAAGCTCAGGCACCCACATCTCAGGCTCCTCAAGCCTCTGGAAGCTATCCTCCACCTCCGCCCCCTCCACCGGCTGGCTACGGAAATGCGGGGCAAGCCCCGGCTCCACCACCCCCGGCAGGCCAGACCTGGCAGTGGTATTGAGGAAGAGCTCACTCAAAGAGAACAAACTCTTGAAAGAAAGCCTTTTGAGGCATGAGGGATTGCAGGTGTGAGGATCTCTTTTTTCCTCCAGACAGGAGCAGGCTACCTTTCCGACCATAACCCTTCCAAAAGGGGCCCAGTGCCACCAGGGGGTAGGCCCAAAGATGGCCAGGGTGGGGGCCCCTAAAGCCGCAGCCAAATGACTGAGGCCTGAATCGTGCCCCAGAATAGCCCTGGTCTTAAGGATGATCTTAACCGTTTCCCTTACAGAAAAAGAAAGCACGGTCTTTTCAGGAGGAAAATACTCTTTGAGGCCCTCTTCTGCCGGCCCCAGAAGAAAAATTATTTTTTCTCCCCGCCTTTCCCATTCTTCCCCCAGTCTCCTCCAGAGAAAAGGTGGAAGGCATTTGTAGGGGGCCCCGCTTCCAGGATGGAGAAGCAAGAACTCCCCTTGAGAAGTTCTTTCCTTAAGAAAAAGTCCCCCTTCAGGCAAAGTCCCCAGGGAGATGGCCTCCTGAAGGGCCAGGTGTAAACGCCCCTGGGGCCGGGTAGAAACGGGGATCAGGCGTCTTACAAAAGGGCTTAAAAGTTCCTTAAGGCTTCTGGTATGAGAGAAAAGATAAAGGAGAGAAATCCTTTCGTTGATGAGGGAAAGACTGGTAGGGAGGGCTTTGTCCACCAAACCCGCCTCAACGAAGAGAAAACGGGCTTCCTGACGGGCGAAAAGAAAGATCTTTTCCTCGGGATGTTTCTTTCTGATAACTCTAAAGGCCAGTCTTGAGAGGAGAAGGTCTCCCAGGGCGCCTTCGTGCCAGATGGCAATCATTCCGCAGGCCAGCCCACCGAAGCCAGATAAAGGACGGTTTCTTCTTCCCCATCAAGCCCCAAAAGTTCGTTTACTTCGTCATCGAAAAAAGCCCCGATGGGACAGGCTCCCAACCCTAAGGCTGCGGCCGCCAGAAGGAGATTCTGGCAAATGTGGGCCACGTCCATAAAGATATACCGCATCCCTCTGGAACCATATTTGCTCATCGTGCGTCGGGGAATGGCAGACCAGACGAAGACCACCGCCGCCCGGGCACACTGGGGCTGAGAAAGGGAGGCCTCTGCCAGAGCCTCCCCAAAATCGCCCTCAGCAAGCCTTTCCAGAGCAAAATCCTGAACCTCCAGGTGATAGATGCCAGCAGGAAGATCCTCCACGCGGTTGACAAAGAGATAGGTCTCAATGGGATAAAGGGCCCCGGCTGAAGGGGCGGTGCGTAAGAGATAACGCCCTACTTCTCCGGTAATTCCCTGCGAGGCAAAACACAGGAGAGAAAGCTCTTTCAGGCTTAAAGGTGATCGGGTGTAACGTCTTATGGAACGACGACGGAGGAGACTCTTCCAGAAGTTTTCCGGGCCGAATTCTGGACGCGGCAAAACCACCCGCGGGGCCTCGGGATAGACCTTAAACCACGGTGCAGGAGCAATCCCTTCTCTTTTTCTACTGAGGA
>JALSPN010000004.1 GCA_026985945.1 Thermodesulfobacteriales bacterium | reverse complement strand
AACTTCGTAGGCCTCTTCAAGAACGTATTTTTTGAGGCTTTCGGGGGTCTGTTTTCGATCCCAGGGGCAGCCGTCTGGAGCCCGCAACCGGGCTACAATCTCCACCAGTTTTACGAAAAGAGGGCCGAGGTCCTCAAAATCTTTATCTTTTTTCTTTTCCATGGCCAAGGATATGCCTCAAATTATAATTAAAACGGGCTTTTAACCGGGGCGGGAAGAGCTCCGCCAGAAAACGGGCACTTTTCATCAAATACGGATAAGTATAGGAACCATGAAAAAGGCTTTTTCCGTGAGGGTAAAAAGTGGTCAGGAGGATAAAAAGAAGACTTAGAAGAAGAAGCCCCTTCACACCCCCTAGCGCCGCCCCTAAAAGATGATCCATCCACGAAAGATGTGTCTTCTTAAGGAGCCGCACCAAAAGCTCTACCATGATGAAAACCGCCAGAAATCCCAGCAAGAAGGCCAGACCGTAGGCAGCTATTTTGAGCCAGGAAGAAGAGATCCAGGGGGCCAGGATCTCTTCAATCAGGTTTCCGTAACGCAGGGAAAGAAAATATCCCGCCGCAATCCCCAGAAGGGAAGACAATCCCCGCAGAAACCCAATCCAGGCGTTGCGAATAATAAAGAAAACCAGCACCCCGATGACAAAGACGTCGATCCAGGGGATGGGTATTTTCATACTACCTTCCAGAAGGTGCCCCAGGGGGTGTCTCGCAACTCAATTCCTTTCTGGGCCAGATGTTCCCGGATGCTATCAGCCCGGGGAAAATCTTTTTCTCGACGGGCTTTTTCTCGTTCGGCAATAAGGCCTTCAATTTCGTCTCTTGAAAGCCCGCGTCTTTCAAGGGCCGTTTCTCTCCGGGTCTCGATAAAGGCTTCAGGGTCTTCTTCTAAAATGCCCAGGAGTTCGCCTGCCAGTTTGCGGGTGGTGTTTTCTCCCTCGCGAGCAACTTCCAGGTGAGCAGAGGAAGGAAAACGGCCACAGAGTTTGAGGATTCCGTTTAATATCTTTTCGAGCCCGAAGAGTTCCCCGATGGCCCGGGCGGTATTAAGATCATCAGCCAGGGCCTTAAGAAAACGCTCCTCAAAAGAAGAAAACGCTTCACGGGCTTCCCGAAGGGCCTTTTCGTGTTTTTTAGGGGGTGAATCCGCTACAGGTTTAAGTTTACGCAGGAGGTAAAGGGTTTCGTAGAAGCCCTCAAGGGCCCTTTCGTGGTCAGAGACCACCTTTTCCGAATAGTCAAGGGGGCTGCGGTAATGCATGGAAAGGAGAAAAAGGCGTAAGGCTTCAGGATGGTGTCTGGCAAGCATTTGTTTGATAGTGACGAAGTTCCCCAGGCTTTTGGACATCTTCTCCCGCTGGACTGTTACCATCCCGTTATGAAGCCAGTAGCGGACAAAGGGTTTTCCGGTAGCGGCTTCGCTCTGGGCGATTTCGTTTTCGTGGTGAGGAAAGATGAGGTCTATTCCACCCCCGTGAATATCGATTGTTTCCCCGAGATAATGCATGGCCATGGCCGAACACTCGATATGCCAGCCCGGCCTTCCTCTCCCCCAGGGGCTTTCCCAGGAGGGCTCACCGGGCTTTTCCGCCTTCCACAGGGCAAAATCAAGGGGATGACGCTTCTTTTCAGAGACCGAAATCCTCGCCCCGGCCCGCATCTCTTCAAGATTTCTCCCGGAAAGCTTCCCGTATTCCGGAAACTTTTCCACCGAAAAATAGACATCGCCCTCCACCACGTAGGCAAAACCCTTTTCCAGTAGCCGCTCGATAAGGGCAATGATTTGGGGGATATGTTCGGTGGCGCGGGGCTCATAGGTGGGGCGTAAAACCTTTAGGGCGGCCATATCTTCCTGGTAGGAGCGAATATAGCGCTCGGCAAGCTCACGGGCAGAGGTCCCTTCTTCCTGGGCCCGCCGGATTATTTTGTCGTCGATATCGGTGTAGTTGCGCACGTAATGGACTTCGTAGCCCAGATATTTCAGAAAACGGTAGAGGACATCAAAGACCACCGCCGCCCGGGCATGACCCAGATGGGATTCATCATAGGCCGTGACCCCGCACACATACATGGTGACCTTTGGGGGAGTCAGAGGTTCAAAGCGTTCTTTAGACCGCGAAAGGGTGTTGTAAAACCTGATTTCCATGGAAGAAGTTTTATACCAGCCGAAAGGAAGGGTAGCAAGAAAGAGGGGGGCCAAAGCCCCCTTTCCTTACTCTGCAATTTCTCCTTCACCGCTTCCTGGAGCCTTGGCCTTAAGTTCTCCCACATCTACAAAGCGATCTTTAAGCTTTTCGAGAACCTTGGGAAGGGTTGTGTATTCCATCTCTTCAGGTGGCAGGCGATGGGGTTCAAAAATACCCTGTCTTCGGAGCTGATTGGCAAGAATAGCGCAACGATTGCGGGCGTCATCAAAGGCCGGATCATCAAAAAGATCATTGGGGCCGATGAGCTTTCCTTCACAGATTTGATAACCGGCAGCAATCACCCTTGGCGGGCCGTCAAAACGGGTGGGTTTGGCCTCTTTGAAAGAGACCGGCATCAGAGGGCCGGTATGAGAGCCGCGCATCCATCCTTCTACCAGCCAGGGCCTTGCAAAGGGCTCCAGCACCTCACCTACCGCTGGAAAACCACTCTGAGCCCGGACAATAAGGACCGGATCGTCCTTTCCTACATAGCGGCCAGCCATGAGAGAGAGCTTCTGGGTGGAGGCGACAGCTGCTATCTCTCCATCCCGGTTTCGGTAAACCCCCCTTACCACATAGCGGCTGGTAGCGCCGATAAAGACCAAAAGGTCATAAAGTTCGCGGGGGGTCTCAAGCTTAACTACCTTTCCGGAATAAACATCCATTACCTCAAAGGAGAATCCGTCGTGCATGGAAGGGTCAATGACCAGCCCGGCGGTATTCATCGGGTCGGCAAACATTTCGTAAAGAGGGAGGTTCCAGGCACTGGGAGAGGTTTTGTCTGCAAAGAAGACGATAATAGGTTCACTTTTGCGTTCTTCAAATTCCATCTCTGCTACTCCAGGCCCCATGCCCTTTACGTTTCCGGAGAAGGCATCTGAGAGGAGATCCTGCCCAGCCCCGTAAAGCTTAAGCTTTTTGGCTACCTCCGTGCCTGCTACAAAGGCATCCCAGGCTAGCTTATGCACCTCTTCATTGTCTTTACCCTTGGTATGGGTCATCACGATGGCGATATCATCACCGCAGGTGATAACCGAAGCATCCAGAAGAAGCCCTTTCTCACAACCGGCCTTGGCATACTCTTCTACTTTGGCTACTACCTCGGGATGGGTGCTTGAGTGCCCTACAAAGCCCCCGATATCCGCCTTAATTACCGATACCGTTATTTTCATACACACCTCCTTTTTGGATTTTCTAAAAAGAGAGATAATTCCGCTATCTTTTAAAAGCAAGCCTTTTCACAAAAAAGGCTTAAATTTCTTTGAAAGAATAGTAAGCTCTCAAAAAAATGGATTGAGGAGGGCTTTAAATGCCAGTCTTAAAAGCATCCCAAAAGATGCCGGGCCTTGACAGGCTCGTTTCTGAATTTATCTCCCGGGCGCAGGGCAGGATAGGGATGATCCTTACCCATGTAGGAGTGGTGAGGGCCTCCTCACGGAAAGGACAGGCGGTGCAAAGGGTAAAGGTCAAAGTTGATGAAAAGAGGCTTTCTGAAATTCTTTCTGCAGCTCGATTAAGGCCTGGAATTTTTGAAGTTCAGGCCTATATTCGGGAAGGGGAACTTTCGGTGGGAGAAATCCTCATGATTCTTATCGTGGCGGGAGATTTTCGTGAAAACGTTCTCACAGCCCTAAAAGAGACCCTTGATGCCATTAAGGCCGAGGTTACCTCTAAAGAAGAGCTCTAGGCGAGGGGGAAGATGTCTTCCGAGAAATCCAAAGCTTCAGAAAAGCTGATCCTGGTAAATGCTGAACAGCCGGAAGAGATCCGGGTGGCTCTGGTGGAAAATGGGCGCCTTGAGGCCTTTGATGTGGAAACCGTGGTGCGGGAACACACCAAAGGCAACATTTACAAAGGCCGTATCGTAAACATTAAACCCAGTCTGCAGGCGGTCTTTGTGGATATCGGGCTTTCGCGAAATGGCTATCTGCCCTTTAAAGAAGTCCATCCCGAATACTACGGATATGCCGAAGCTGTGGACCGCACCGGTCGTTCAAGGCTTCCGGAATTTCTGGAGCCCGGCCAGGAACTTCTGGTTCAAATCGTAAAGGAGGAAACTCCAACCAAGGGGGCAAGCCTTACCACTTATCTTACCCTTCCGGGGCGCTACGTAGTCCTCATGCCGGGAAATCCTACCTGTGGGGTTTCCAAAAAGGTAACAGATGAGGCCAAACGTAAACGTTTGAAAGATATCCTTCTGGGTCTAAAGGCCCCGGAGGGAGTGGGGGTAATTCTGCGAACGGCGGCGGCAGAAGCTGCCAAGAGAAACATCCAGGCCGATTTTCGCTATCTGGTCCGTCTCTGGAATGAAATCCGCAATAAGGCTTCGGAGCTTGAGGCCCCGGCCCTGCTTTATAAGGATCAGGATGTGATCGTGCGGTTTTTAAGAGAACATCTTTCTTCTGATGTGAAGGAAATATTGGTGGATACTCCCGAGGCCCTGGAAAAGGTCAAAAACTTTTTAAAACTGGTGGCTCCAAGGCAACTAAAACTGGTAAGGCTTTTTCAGGAAGACCGGCCGATTTTCTCTCTCTTTAACCTGGAAGAACAGATTGAAAACGTCTATAAGCCGGTGGTTCCCCTGCCTTCCGGGGGCACCCTTTACATCGAACCCACCGAGGCTCTCGTAGCAATTGATGTAAATTCCGGAAAATGCGTGCGCGAGAAGGATCTTGAAGAGACTTCTTTTCGAACCAATCTGGAGGCTGCTGAAGAAATTGCCCGCCAGCTTCGGCTACGCGACCTGGGGGGCCTGATTGTAATAGATTTTATCGCCATGAAACAGCCCAAACATCGCCATCAGGTAGAAAAACGCCTGCGGGAAAGCCTCAAAAAGGACCGGGCCAAGATCACCATGACCCGCTTTAGCAAATTGGGCCTTATTGAAATTGCGCGCCAGAAGCTTCAGGCCCCACTTCAGTGGGGAAGTTATCGTCCATGCCCTTGTTGCCGTGGTGTGGGCCAGATCCGCACGGTTGAAGTCCTGGCAACTGCTCTCCTTCGCAGGATAAAAAGCCGCCTTGCCGAAAAGCCACTTTCAAAGTTAAAGGTGCGGGTGGCTCCGGAACTTGCCTCCTATGTGCTCAATTTTAAAAGGCGAGATCTTTTTGCCCTTGAAGAATATTATGAAACCAGGCTTATCATCGAGCCGGCAGGAGAATTTTCCCCGGAAGATTCCTGCTTTGAAGAAGAACTTCGAGAAAGCACAGAAGTTAAACCCGAAAACAGAGAAAATTCGATAAGGAAAGAAGAGACTTCGGAAATCTTAAGAGAGAGCAAAAAAAAGCGTGCCCGAACAAAAGGGAGAAAGAAATCCCAGGCCGAAAAAGGCAGCAGCTCTTAAATATGATCCCGGAGAGGATAATGCTCCCCGGGTGGTAGCGAAAGGAGAAGGCTATCTGGCCCAGAGAATTATCGAGCTTGCCAGAGAAGCCGGAGTGCCCATCAAGGAGGATTCTTCCCTTGTTGAGGCCCTTTTAAAGGTAGAACTTGAAAGAGAAATTCCCCCTGAACTTTACGAAGCCGTGGCCCTGGTGTTGGCCTGGGCCTGGCGACTGGAGGGAAAAGCTTGATTACTCGGGGGAATTAGTGCCGAGGGCGCTTGAACTTAAACCCAGATTCTAGCTTAAGTGGAAAAATTAGGCCATTTTTTCATAGGCTTTGAGGGCTTTTTGGCTCTGGTTTAAA
>JALSPN010000003.1 GCA_026985945.1 Thermodesulfobacteriales bacterium | reverse complement strand
TTGCCCAGGAGGACCCTACCTTTAGGGTAAAAATCGATTCCGATACCGGCCAGCGCATTATCTCTGGCATGGGGGAGCTCCACCTGGAGGTGATCCTGGAGCGTCTTAAGCGAGAATTCGGCCTTGATCTTCTGGTAGGTAAACCTCAGGTGGTTTATCGGGAGACGATCTCCCGTGAAGTAGAGATTACCGAAAGATTCGAACAGATAGTGGGAGATGAAAAGCTGGCGGCGGAGATAAGGCTCCTTGCAAGACCACGCCCAAGAGGAGAGGGTAATCTGATAGGAGTGATGATCCCGGAAGGGAAAACAGGCCCTGAAGAGGAGGTCCTTCTGGTGGAAACGCTTGAGAAAGCCCTTCAGGCAAGTGGCCCCCTGGGCTGGCCCGTAACAGATGTAGAGGTCGTGGTCCTTGATATCGCCTTTCCGGCAGGTAGCTGGCAGGAGATGGCAGCCCGGGCTGCAGCGGTAAAGGCCCTCCAGAAGGCCCTCTCACAGGCCGAGCCTATCCTTCTGGAACCAATTATGGAGGTAGAAGTAGTCTGCCCTTCAGAATTTCTGGGAGAGGTCATCAGCGATCTCAACCAGCGCCAGGGACATGTGGTAAGCATCGAGGCTCGCGAACCGGTCCAGATTGTTCGGGCCGAAGTGCCCCTTTCTCAAATGTTTGGTTATTCTACGGCCCTGCGCTCTGCCACCCAGGGAAGGGCAAGCTTTACCATGCGCTTTTCCCGCTTTGATCGCCCGGAAAATCTCAAAGGAGATTAACCTTCAGGTTTCACTTTGGCAGCTTCGAGTTTTTTGACCACTTTGGCCCTTAGAGGGTCCCCTTGAGGGAGCTTCCGATAAGCCTGACGCAAATGATAAAGGGCCACTTTGCTCTCTCCCTCAAGCTGGAAATGAAGTGCAAACTGGTAATGGGCCTTCCCGCTTTTCCCTAAAGCGGCATAAAGCCGCCCCAGGTGATAGTGAAAATCCGAATTATCGGCCAGCTTGTCTTTGAGTTTCTGGAATAAAGCGAGGGCTTTTTCGTATTCTTTGGTCTCCTGATAACAGCGGGCAAGGAAATATTTGGCTCCGGTGCGATAAGGGTGCCTTTTTACATAACGCTTGAGAATGGGTAAGGCTTCCTGATAACGCCCCGCCTGAAAATAGATTTCAGCCAGATCCAGGCGGAAGTCGTCTTTGGCAGGAAACTTTTGAATGACGAAGGCCATCTCCCTTGCTGCTTCTTCAAAGCGCCGCAGTTTGGCCAGCGCCAGCGCCAGCCCGTAATGCAAAAAAGGGTCTTCCGGACTCATGCGCAGCTCTTCCCGATAGCGAACTACAAGGCTTCCGGCATCGTGGGTGAGCACCCTCACCCGCACCTGAATGCGCCGCAGGCGAAAAGGATCCGGCCGGTAATTGACCTTGGGATGATAGTATTCGATCATGGATTCCAGATAAGTGATTCTTTCCGCAGTCCCCGGGTGGGTGAGGAGATAGCTTGGGACATTTTCTGAAAGGAGCCAGCGGTGTCTTACGATCTTGTTAAAGACCTCGATAAAACCGCGGGGGTCATAGCCTGCGGCCGTAAGATATTCAAAACCCAGGCGATCGGCTTCTTCTTCATCAGACCGACTGTAGGCCAGAGCCTTGGTGGTGGCCAGAGCACTTGATGTTACCGCGATGGCCTGCCCCATCTTTCCTCGTCCAAGGAGAAGCCCCACGATCGTAACTGCTGCCGAGGCGATATTTAAGCGAGACAACTTTTCGATCCGTTTGGCCAGGTGACGGGCTTGCACATGGGCCAGCTCGTGAGCCAGGACTCCTGCAAGCTCATCCTCCCGGTCAATCTCCTCCAAAAGACCGGTATTTACAAAGATGTAACCTCCGGGAACGGCAAAAGCGTTTAGGCTTTCATCTTCAAGCACATAAAATTTGAAAGGAAAATAGTGCGGCCCGATGTGAGCAATAATCCGCCGCCCCACTTCTTCCACGTAATTTACCACTTCAGGATCATCCACAAAGCGGGCCTTTTCCCGGAGCATACGAAGGACCTGGCGGCCCAGCCGGGCTTCTTCTTCATGGCTCATAAGAGCCCACACGGGCTTTACAGGGAAAAGAATTATCCCCAAAAGAAATACCAGAAGACTTAGGTTTAAAATTTTGTGAAACATCCTGAGGTTAATATAAGAAGTTTTGGAACTTTTAGCCATTTTCAGATTGTCAAAAGACAAAAGATTTATTCCAAAATTTTGAGAATTAGGGAAATTAAAAGCTTGGCGGCAGGGCTTAAGAGAACTGCGCAAGCATTTTATATGTCCTAAATTCCTTCTAAAAGTTTTCCCTTAGAACCAAAAGAAAAAAACTTTGCTTTCCCATTAAAAGTGTTACTTTTAAATAAGAAAGAATTTTAAAAAAGCATGAAAAAAGCCTATATTGTCCGCTTAAGCGACATTCTGGATCAAATTCAATCCTATCTGCCGGGAGCTGATACCCGACTGGTAGAGAAGGCCTATGTATATGCGGCCCGGGCTCACGCCGGCCAGGTAAGACGCTCAGGAGAGCCCTATCTTTCTCACCCTCTTTCCGTGGCCTATATCCTCTCACAGATGAAACTTGATATTCCAACCATTGCCGCAGGTCTCCTCCACGATACGGTTGAAGACACCAATGTCACCATCGATGAAATCCGCCACCTCTTTGGTGATACGGTAGCAGATATTGTTGACGGTGTAACCAAAATCAGCCACCTGCCGGTAAAAAGCAAGGTTCACAAGCAGGCGGAAAACTTCCGTAAAATGTTGCTTGCTATGGCCGAAGACCTGCGGGTGATCCTTGTCAAACTTGCGGATCGCCTGCACAACATGCGCACCCTGGAATTCATGCCGGAGCACAAACGCCAGCGTATTGCTCGAGAAACGTTAGAAATTTATGCCCCTCTTGCCAGCCGTTTAGGAATAGACTGGCTCAAACGGGAGCTTGAGGATCTTTCCTTCATGTATCTCTATCCCGAAGATTACCGCCGCCTTCGGGAAGAGGTTGAAAAAGTAGTAGCAGCCCGTCAAGACTTTATTGAGGAAGTAAAAAGCATTATTTCTCAAAAACTTAAAGAAGAAGGTATTGAGGGGCGTGTTCTTGGTAGACGCAAACATTTATACAGTATTTTTCGCAAATTACAGCGTAATAATCTCTCCATCGACCAACTTTATCTCATCTACGATATCATTGGCTTGCGAGTCATTGTAAAACAGATCAAAGAATGCTATCAGGTCCTGGGCATAGTCCATTCTCTCTGGAAACCTATTCCCGGAAGGTTCAAAGACTATATTAATCTGCCCAAACCCAATATGTATCAATCCCTTCATACCACGGTCATTGGCCCGGGTGGGCGCCAGATGGAAATTCAGATCCGAACCGAGGACATGGATCGGGTGGCTAACGAGGGAATTGCAGCCCACTGGCTTTACAAGGAAGACAAGATTATTTCCGCTTCTTCGGTCAAAAACGGCCAACTCGACTGGCTGGCCCGTTTGGTAGAACTCCAAAAAGAGCTTCAAAACCCCCGCGATTTTATCGAATCTCTCCGGATGGACCTTTTTCCAGAGGAAGTTTACGTGTTTACTCCTCAGGGAGACATCAAAGTCCTCCCGCGAGGCTCTACTCCGATTGATTTTGCCTACGCCATCCACACTGAAGTAGGGCATCATTGTGCCCGGGCCAAAGTTAATGGTCGTTTGGTGCCCCTTGATTATGAACTTCAAACCGGTGATATTGTAGAAATTGTTACTTCTTCTCAGCAAAAACCCAGCCGGGATTGGCTCAAGTTTGTAAAGACCAGCCGGGCCAAAAGTCGGATCAAACAGTGGCTCAAACAGGAAGAAAAACAGCGCATTTTTGCCGCCGGGCGCGAGATTTTGGACCGGGAATTCCGCAAAGTAAAGCTCACCCTTTCTGCCTTTCTGGATGACGAAAGGGCCGAAGAAATTGCGCGAAGCTTCTCTTTCAAAGACGTTGACGAATTAATAATCGCTGTAGGTTACGGAAAAATTACTCCTCAGCAGCTCGTAAGGCGCTATCTTCTCGAACAAAAGAAAGACGAAAAGGATATTGAGGCGGAAGAAAAAGAAATCCTGCAACGCAAACGCAAATACCACCAGAGGGGCCCGGAAACTGTCTCCGTCGAAGGCACCAAAGATGTCCTCTTCCACCTCAGCAAGTGCTGTAAACCCTTACCAGGAGATGAAGTGGTAGGATACATAACTCGCGGCCGCGGGATAACCATTCACCGGGCAGACTGCCCTAATCTTGAAAATCTGGATCCGGATCGTCTCATAGATATCAAATGGGAGACTGGTGACGGAGCCAGCTACACCGCCAGGATCTGGGTGATCACCGTGGATCGTAAAGGAATGCTGGCCTCTATTTCAGGTGCCATAAGCGCTACTGAGGCCAACATTCTGGAAGCCGAACTCAAGACCACCCAGGACAAAAAGGCCCTTTTTAATTTCGTGGTAGAAGTCTCCAACAAAGCCCATCTGGACCGGATCATGAATAACCTCCGGCAGATAGAAGGAGTTATTCGGGTTGAACGGAGATTTGCTTAGTGAACGGCCTTCTGCACCTTCCCGGCCTTTAAACACCTGGTGCAGACTTTCATTCGCCGAACCTGCCCATTTGGGAGCCGAACTCGTATTTTCTGGATATTAGGGTACCACCATCTGCCGGATCTTTTGTTAGAATGGCTGACCTTGTGCCCGGTCTGAGGCCTTTTACCGCATATTTCACAGATTTTAGACATTCGAAACCTCCTTTGCCGGTGTGCCCGCTTTTTATAACGGGAACTTTAGATCTTAGCAAGTTCTGGAAAGGTAGAAAGAATGGCTCGGAATCTTTCCTTAAGCTTTTCGGAAGAAGAGAGTTCCGGAACCTCTTCAAGAAATTTAAAACCTCTTCTCTCCCCCTGAATTCTAAGCTCTTCCAGACTCAAGGAGCTCTCAGTGATGCGGTTGATAAGGAAGTAAGTTTCCGCACGGGAACTAAAATAAGAAACTCGCTCTAGAAGATAGGAGGAAGCATTTTCGGGAGTAAGAAAAAGAAAGATTTTCTCTACTCCCTCGAGAGCGGCAGCCAGAAATTCGCCAAATCTTGCAGGAAGATCCCAGACTACCACTTCTTCCCGGGGCAATTTCTCTTTGAGGCCCCTTAAAAGGCGTGGAGTGCCCCGGGCACCTGGAAAGATTTTCCCGGTATAAATTTTTCTTTCACCTATCCGGCCTTCGATCAGTTCTCCGATCTGCATATTGGCCATCTGCAAGGCCTGGTTTGGGCAATTCTTTACGCAAACACCACACCCCTCGCAAATAAGGGGATCAATCCAGAGGTCTTCTTCCCAGATAGCTCCGAAAGGGCAGCTCTTCTGACAAAGGGCACAACCTGCACAAAGCATGAAATTTCTGATGGGGACAGGGATTTTAAAAGGTGTCTGCACTACCGGAGAAAACCCTTCTGGCCAGGATGGGATTTCAAATTCTGCCAAAGCCCCTGCAAAATTTGGCTCTCTTTCAAGAAGGATTTCCCAAAAGGTGGTTTTTCCGCTTCCAGGGGTCCCTGCTATGGCTATTTGTGGCATCTTAACTTCCTCCTTCAACTGCTTTCAGAAAACCGGAAAAACTCTCCTTCAAGGGAGGATAAACTGCCAGAAGGCTTTGTTCTGCCTGCCCGATCTCGAGAGAAGGAATGGTGCCCAGCCAATAAAGCCCCTGAGACTCTGCGTAAGAACGGACTTCCTCCTCTACATCAGAAAAGTTAAGGATCACTGCTCCAGGCAGACCAATTCCTTGCACCATTTCGACAAAAAGCGAGATCTCTTCCTGGAAGCGAGACAGGGTGGTGACTAGCAAGAAGGCTTCGGCTTCTTTTACAGCCTGAAGACTTTCTCCGTTAAGCC
>JALSPN010000002.1 GCA_026985945.1 Thermodesulfobacteriales bacterium | reverse complement strand
GTTTCCTCTCGCCGGGAAGAGAGTCTTCTTAAGGCTCTTGTGCTGGGGGTAAGAGATTATTTTCGCAAAACGGGCTTTTCTGGGGCTTTGGTAGGGCTTTCGGGGGGGATAGATTCCTCTGTGACCGCTGCCATCGCTTGCCTGGCCCTGGGGGCAGAAAATGTTTTGGGAGTCCTGATGCCCTCTCCTTACACCAGCCGAGAAAGTATCGAAGATGCCGAACGCCTTGCCCAAAACCTCGGTCTCAAAACCTTGACTGTTCCTATTTCTGAGCCCTTTTTGACCCTTCGTCGCGAGCTTTCACGGGCCCTTCAAAAAGATCCCAAAGGGCTTACGCAAGAAAATCTCCAGGCCCGCCTGCGGGGAAATATCCTCATGGCCCTTGCTAACGAGTTTGGTTATCTGGTCCTCAATACCGGAAACAAAAGTGAACTGGCGGTCGGATATTGCACCCTCTACGGAGATACCTGCGGGGCCATCTCCGTGCTGGGAGACGTGATCAAGGGTGATGTTTACGCCCTGGCGAGAGAAATAAACCGCAAAAAAGAGATCATCCCTGCCCGGGTGCTTGAAAAACCTCCTTCTGCCGAACTCAGACCGGATCAGAAAGACGAAGATGATCTTCCCCCTTATCCTATCCTGGATCCTATCGTGAAGGCCTTTGTAGAAGAGGGGAAAACTTATCAGGATTTGTTAGCCGCAGGATATCCGGAAAGAGTCGTGCAGGAAGTCTTAAGACGCTTGCGAGTTGAGGAGTATAAACGCTGGCAATTCCCACCCACTTTGAGGGTGTCTCCCCAGGCCTTTGGCTATGGCTGGCGTTACCCCATTGCCCAGCGTTTTTTCTTCCATCAGGCCTAGATTTCCAAAATTTTACCAAAATTTCCACTGACCCGTGGCCAGAACATAGATCCCTAGGGAGAGATTGGTCAGGGCATGGGCCATGATGGGGACCCAGATCTTTCTGGTTACGCATAAAAGCCCCCCGTAAGTTATACCGGCCAAAGCCCCGGGAATGATCCTGAAATGTTCCAGAGCAAAAAGAAAGACCACCGCCCAGAAAGAAAGATGGGTATAGGTTCCAAGGGGGATTTTTAAAAATTTCCGGTCTATCAGGTAACGCATCAAAAAAGACCGCCAAAAAAGTTCTTCCATTATCGGAACAACAACTGCCGCCCCTATAAGCCGAAACAAGATGGTTAAACAGACCAGGGTAGTTGAAAATGCCTGTTGATAGGGGGAGTAGCCATCAGGTTTTCCTAGCTGGGGGAAGAAGTTTTCCCCAGCGATCCAGAAAATAAAGACCAAAAACCCTGCCCCCACCGCCACGAATAACTCCTTCCAGTCAGGACGGACATAGAGCTCTTGAAACTTCTTTCGCCAGCACCATAAAAGCCCTCCCACCAGAAGCGTCTTCAGGGCGTAAACCACAAAGAAATAGGACAAAAAATAACGGCTGGCCTCTGTGAGAAGGAGAAATATTAAAAAAGGGAGGATATAGTGCCTTGCTTTTGCCATTATCCCATGTTAGCCCAAATTATCGGAAGGAAACAAGATGGAGTTTAAAGGTTACGTTCAGGTTTACACGGGGAACGGAAAGGGCAAGACCACCGCGGCCCTGGGTCTGGCTTTAAGGGCTTTAGGGGCGGGGTTTCAAGTCTTTCTGGGACAATTTTTAAAAAGTGGCACCTATAGCGAAATAAAGGCTTTAGAAGTCTTTTCCCCTAAAATAGAAATTAGACAATTCGGAAAAGGGTGTTTTATAAGGGGAAATCCTTCCGAAGAAGATTTTCGGCTGGCAAGGGAGGGCTTCCTCCTCTGCCAGGAAAAGATAAATTCCGGAATTTATCAACTTGTTATTCTGGACGAATTAAATCTAGCCATTCACTTTGGCTTGATTCCCGAAGACGAAATCCTCAAATTGGTAAGGCAAAAACCTGCAAACGTTGAAGTGGTAATTACCGGAAGATATGCTCCTCAGGCTCTGATAGAAGCTGCTGACCTGGTAACGGAGATGCGGGAGATCAAACATTACTATCGGCAGGGTGTCAAAGCGCGAGTAGGGATTGAGAAGTGATCAGAGGGGTTGGCGGGCTTCAAGGGCCCTCTTCATGGTAATCCTATCGGCGTATTTGATCTCCATCCCCATCGGCACTCCACAGGCCAGTCTTGTAACTTTTACGGGATAATCTTTGAGGATTTCGGCGATATAAGAGGCTGTGGCCTCCCCGGCCACGGTGGGAGAGAGGGCTAAGAGAACTTCTTCGATCTTTTCCCGACGCACTCTTTCCAGGAGGTCAGAGACGCGTATTTCTTTGGGCCCGATGCCGTCACGGGGTGAAAGCAGGCCATGGAGCACATGATAAAGACCCCGAAAAACTCCTGAGGCCTCGACAGAGGCGAGGGCTGCAGGGTCTTCCACCACGCAGACAAGGCGGGGGTTTCTTTCGGGATCCTGGCAGATATCACACCGGGGGCCGGAAGAAAAATTGAAACACTTCTCACAGAGACGAACTTTTTCCCGCATTTCTTTCAGGCTTTCGGCCAGTTCAAAGACTTCTTCTGGAGGTCTTCTCAAAAGATAAAGGGCAAGCCTGGTAGCGGATTTCTCACCAAGCCCCGGAAGACGTGCCAGGTTACGGATAAGACGGGCCAGAGGTTCAGGAAAGACCATCGTTAAAAAAGCCCCGGAATTTTCAGCCCTCCGGTTATTTTGGACATCTCTTCCTGGACCATCTCTTGAGAACGCCGCAGGGCCTCGTTTACCGCGGCTACAATGAGGTCCTGGAGCATCTCGATATCTTCAGGATTTACTACTTCCGGATCAATTTTTATGGAAACAAGTTCCTGCTTTCCATTTACCACGGCGGTAACCATGCCACCTCCTACCGAGGCTTCAACTGTTTTCTGAGCCAGCTCCTCCTGGAGAGCCATGATCTTCTTTTGCATTTTCTGGACCTGACGCATAAGACTTTGCATGTTCTGCATGGCTTACTCTCCTTCGTAGGGTTTGACCTGGGCAATGCGCCCACCAAAAATTTTTAACACCTCTTGCACCACGGGTTTTTCTATCAGCTTTTGCCGAAGAGGTGAAGGGTTGGTAGAAGAGAAAGTTTCTACTTCTAATCCTTTTCCCAGGTGTTCTGAAACCAGGGCTGCAAGTTTTTGTCGATAGGTCTTGTCTTCAAGAAGACTGCCTTCGGGAATTTTTAGAAAGAGGGTGCCGTCCTTTTCTTCGGGAGAGGCCAAAGTTTCAAGAAGGGCCCCGAGAGGGGGGCTTGCTTCTTTCACCTTCCGCACAAATGCATCCCAGGAAAGATCCCTGGGAGGGCTTTTAGAAGGTGCCTCAGAGCTTTTTGCAGCTTCATTCTGCCAGGCAGAGGCCTTTTTCAGGTCTTCCAGTTTGGCAAAGAGTTTTTCAAGAGGGATGACCTTCCCCACCTCACAGGCCTTGGCCAGGGTAAGCTCAAGGCTCAATCTGGGAAGCGGGCTTCGACGAATGTTTTCAACCGCTGAAAGCAAAGTCTGGAAGAGGAGAAGAAGCTCTTCGGTCTCAGCTTCTAGGGATAAGGCCCGGAGAGCAGCGAGCTCACTTTCCGGCATATCGAGAAAGACCTTGCCAGAAGAACTTTTGAGCACCAAAAGATTCCGGAAAAATTCAGTCAAGTCCTGGGCAAAATGGACCAGATCAAGACCCTGCTCAAAGGCCTTCTGGACCAGGGTGAAACAGCTGGCCATATCGCGTTTCAGAATGGCTCTGGCAGTCTCCTCAAGCAAGAGTTGGTCGGTAAGGCCGAAAAGATCAAGAAGCTCCTGACGCGTTTTTACTCCTGAGGAAATGGCCTGGTCGAGAAGAGAGAGGGCATCCCGGACACTACCTTCGGCCTCCCGAGCAATTATTTCCAGGACCTCTTTTTCTATCTGCACCCCTTCTTTTCGGGAAACATCTTCCAAATGCTCCACCAATTCCATCCAGGGAAGCCTTCTAAATTCGTAACGTTGACACCTGGAAAGAATGGTTACCGGTATTTTTTGGGGCTCGGTGGTGGCCAGGATAAAGTGGACGTGAGGAGGGGGCTCTTCAAGGGTCTTAAGGAGGGCGTTAAAGGCCTCCCGGGTGAGCATGTGGGCCTCATCGATGATATAGACTTTGTAACGAAAACGTGCCGGCCGAAATTTAACATTTTCCCGCAGTTCGCGAATCTCATCTATCCCCCGGTTAGAGGCCGCATCTATTTCCTGGACATCCACCGCCCGACCCTCAGTAATTTCCTTACAGGCAGAACATTCATTACAGGGCTCAGGGGTGGGCCCTTGCTCACAATTGAGGGCCTTGGCAAGGATACGGGCTATGGTAGTCTTACCAACGCCCCGGATACCCGAGAAAAGCAGGGCGTGGGCTAAGCGCCCTTGAGAAATGGCATTTTTCAGGGTGCGGACGACATGTTTTTGCCCTACTACCTGATCAAAATTCTGGGGGCGATATTTGCGCGCCAGAACTAAATAACTCATGGAATTCATTTTACAGCAAAGGAAGACTCCTGCCAGAGAGGGAAAAGAATTAACAGGCCTTGTCCTATTGGGGTTGGCTTATTTCCTTTGGCCCTACCAAGATGCCCCCACACTTTATCTCCTGGGAAAACTCCTTCTTTTAATCCCCTTCTTTTTCTATCTTCCTTTTCACTTTCCCAGATCTTCAGAAAGGCGAATCCTTCTTGTGGGAGCCCTTGGTTTTGTGATTCTGGCCTATCTTTCCTGTTTTTGGAGTCTGGCACCTTTCAGGACCTTCAAACATGTAACCGAAGAGGTCCTTTTAAACCTTACCTCCTTTGGAGCAGCAGCCTTTTGGGCTGCTCAAGCTTCAGAAAGAAATCTCAGACGGCTTTTTAAGGTGGCCCTGGCAAGTTTTCTCTGGGTTTTGGGTCTTTATCTCTTCTTTTTCTTCTGGTGGCATTTTACCGGGGCCCCTCTCTTTCCGCTGGATCGTGGGCCCAAGGGCCCGCTTTCGGCCCAAACACTTTTTTTTCTCCTCCCGGATCTTCACGATATCATTTTGAATCGTCAAAATCTCGCTTCTTATCTCCTTTTTCCCTCTTCCATGGCGCTGGCTTATTTCATAACGGCCCCTTCAGGGAAGAAATTTTTAAAGGGTTTTTTCTGGTTTCTGCTTTTCGGCGGCTTCCTTTTTGTTACGGCTAAACGTTCGGCCCTTTTAGGTCTTTTTATCGGGGGAATATTCGGGGCTTTTCTCGCCCGTCGCTATCAGGCCTTGTTAATCCTTTTCCTGATAGTAATATCCTTAATCAGCCTGGTCTTCTTCACCCCTCTCAAACGCTATTTTATCCGGGAAAACTTCCGGCTCTTTTTAAGCGGCAACCGCAAGGAATGGGTCCGCGCAGGCTCTATCCCTCTCCGTTATTATGGGCTTCCCTTTTATCTCAAATACATTGCCAGACATCCCTTAAAAGGGATAGGCTTCGGACGTTTCAATATCAAAACAAACCCGAAAGTGAAGGCTTTGGCCCAAAAGGCACACCTCGGCCATGCCCACAACGTCTGGATCAACCTGGCCCTCTACCTGGGAATCCCCGGGGCATTTTTCTTCCTCCTTTTTCTGGGAGCCAAGAGTTTTATTTTTTGGCAGGCCTTTCAAAGAGCCGGGCCAGGAAACTGGCTTCTTTTAGGATTTATCATCTATCTGGTGGCCTTCTGGGTAAGGTATCAGTTTGACGATTCTTTTCGTTATGCTACCTCTGCCCTCTATTATTTAAATACCGGTCTGGGAGTAGGCTTATCGTTACGCCAAAAAGAAAAATAAAGACCTTTTTTCTCCTTGACGATCCTGGCCGTGATAAACACTTTCATTTCTATCTCCTGGAAGGTCTTAAAAAAGCAGGCTTTGACCCTTTAGTGGTCTATTTTTGTGGTCAAAAGGCCTCTTTTCTTGGAAACGAGGGATTTCGCGTTTTTTATTTGGATCTTTCCGCCAAGAGTTATAAAATTTTCAACCCTTGGCCCGTGATAAAGCTGGCAAGTTTGCTCCGACATAAAAAACCTTTTATCGTCCATGTCCAACGGCATCGTCCTTTGGTTTATACCGCTTTGGCCTTAAGACTTCTCCGTCTCAAAATACCCCTTATTTACACTATCCGCCTCTCTCGTTTGGTAAGGACCCGTTCTCGACGCCTGGCCCTGCGTTTTGTGGAAAAGCAAATCACCCGCGTAGTGGCGGTAAGCCGAGGGGTGGCAGAAGATTTTGTCAGAAGGTCGGGGTTTCCGCGTAAGAAGGTGATAATTATCCCAAACGGGATCAATCCTGGAGACTATGACGCCCCGATCTCTCAAAAAGAAGCCCGAAGGATCTTTTCTTTGCCAGAGGGTTTTCTTTTTGGGATGGTAGCCCGGCTGCGAAAGGCCAAAGATCACGAAGGCCTTCTTGAGGCCTTTTCTAGAGTTTTACCCCATATGCCCAAAGCTTTCCTGGTCCTGGTGGGGGATGGTCCTCGTGAAGCTTTTTTGCGTTCTAAAGTCTTACAACTTGGTTTTAACAAGCGGGTAATTTTTTTGGGTCGTCTGGCTCCAGAAAAAGTGCCACAAGTCCTCAAGGCCTTTGATGTCTTTGTCCATCCCACCTTTAGAGAAGGTATGCCTGCCGCTGTGCTTGAGGCCATGGCGGCTAGACTTCCCATCATTGCCACTGATGCCGAGGGGATAGAAGACATCTTTGATACGCCCCGCTGTTTCGGACGGTTGGTAGCCAGAGGCGATAGAGAAGCCCTGGCTAAGGCCTTGCTTGAACTCTACTCTCTCCCTGAAAAAGAGCGTAAACGGCTGGGAGAAGAGGCACGCTTGCGCCTGGAGGAAGAGTTCACGCGGGAAAATATGGTTCAGCGAAATGTAGAACTTTATTGCTCCCTTTTAGGCGAAAACGGCCTCTTGGCCAAACGCTTCTGAAGGCGTTTTTCAACCAAACCTTTAAACCTTAAAAAATCTTTTTCTTCTAAATCACCGGCCAAAAAGGCGTAAAATTGAAAAATCTCCCGGGAAAGACTCTCCTTGGCCTTAAGCTCAAACCAGATAAGAGAAAAAGCCAGAGTAGCTAGATCTTTAAGCCTTTCCTTTTTGGGAGGTAAAGTCTTAAAAAACTTGACCGCATCCAGATCAAATATGCCTATTTCTTCATTCTGAAGCCAGAAATTGGTGATCTTGGCGTCTCCATGTAACACTCCCCGTTCGTGCATCTCCCAGACAAAACGAACCAGTTTGCGAAGCAAAACCTTTTTTTCTGCCGAAGAAAGATTGTTCCATCGAGGAGACCAGGAAATCCTGGCCTGCGAAAAATAAGGATAAATAATAAATCCCTCAAAGTCCTCATATCTTTCTCGTCTGTAATCGAGGGGAATAATAGTTTTTAGCCCCCTATTTTCAAGTTTATAAGCCCCCCAAAAGGATCTTTCCAATCGGCTACCCCCCAGAAATTTAAACCTCTTCGTGTAAGCTTTAATCCAAAATTTGGGATTATCCTTCGGGAAATAACCGGTCTTGGTGACCCTGGAATTTTTGACAATTTTCATTTCCTTGAGAACCAGCGCAGGGGAAATATCCCGTAAGAAAGAGGGCTTTTTCTTTTCAAGCCTCATTTCTCTCTTTGAGAAATGTCTTTTCATCAAACTATAGGCCCTTTTTTGAATCTCTTGTCGGAATGACCGCTCTTTAAGAAGGGGGAAAAATTCTGCCAGGATTGAAACCGCTCTTCCTATTTCCCACCAGGAAAGAACTTCTAAAAAGGGAGGCAGAATATAGGCTAGCTGCTCGAGCAAGGATTTCCGGTTATAAACCCTTAAACAGGTGCGATGAAGATCGAGAAGATAAAATTTTAAACTTGAGGATTCCAGAAGGACGTTTCGGAGATGGAAGTCTGGCTGAAAAATTCCTCGTGCCAGAATCTCTTTTAAAAATTTTGAAAATTGGATCCAAAAAATCTTCTTTTCTCTTGAGGAGAGAAAGTGATATTCCTTCTGGAAGAATTCTCTCAGATTAGGGCCTTTGATACGGGCTGTTACGATGTAGCGCCAGCGCCCTTTACGCCCATAGGCTAAAACTTTGGGAGAGAGGCCTTCTAATTTCAGGCCAAGGGAAAGCTCTTTTTGGGCCGGATCCGGTTGGAAAAATTTTTTCCGAAAGGCCTTGATCACAAAATCTGGGAAAAGCCACACCTTGCGGTGGGGCCGATCCTTAAGAAGGACCCCCTTCCCCCAGGATAGCCTCTCAGGGGCAAAAGCAGGATCAAAGATTTGCCACTTCAATGGGCCACCTCTTGCAGAAATCTTTTCAACTTTGTGGCCCGCTTTTCCCAGCTAAACTCTTTGGCCTTCTCATAAGCAGCTCGTCCCAGAGAAAGTCTGAGCTTCTGGTCCACAAGGAGTCTCTTAATCCCTTCAGCCAGAGCTGGAGCATCATCAGGAGAAACAAGTAGAGCCTCCTCAGGGGATACTATTTCACGAATACTTGGAAGATCTGAAGCCACAATGGCACAGCCAGAAGCCATATAATCCAGAAGCTTTAAAGGACAGGTGTAAAAACGACTCTGACGATTCTTTCTGGAATTAGGCAAAACCGTAAGAGCAGCCTTCTCAAGGATTTGATAAGTCCGGGCCGGGGGATGAAAACCCAAAAGCTCGACTTTGGAGTCAAGATTTTTGGGGCTGCCGTTTCCTACTATTACCAGCTTTATTTCGGGTGGTAATAACCCGGCCACTTGAGAGAGAAGGGAAGTCCCTTTCCAGAAATAACGAGAAGAGCCTACATAAAAGACTTTATCAATTGTGCCCAACAATTTGTCCGGATTAAAAGGCCTGCCAGCCCTGGTACCATTGGGAATGGAAACTATTCGTAAAACCTTGAACTGGGCCGAAATTTCTTTCTCAAGTCCTTTGCTCACGGTGATGAGACCGTTTGCCTTCTGTAAAACAAAGGTCTCAAGCCCGGCGAGACCTTTATTTTTCTCTTTAAAAATTTCATGAACTTCATAGACTACGGGCCTTTCATGAAGAGGGCGGAATTTGAGGAGCCACCAGGCCGTCTTTAAGTGTCTGGTAAAAAGAACAGTCATCTTTCTGGCCAGGGGTAAAATCTTCAAAACAAAGAGGAATTGGGACTTAAAAGGGCCCAGGTGGCGCGAGACAGGAAAAATCCGGGGCCCTTTGCCTTTGAGATCGTAAAAATCTTTGCTTTTCGGAGAAAAAGCTGCAGGAACAAAAAAAACTTCTGCACACTCCGCAAGGGCCCAGACGGTATTGACCACCTGGATCCCTCTTGCTGCCCTCATGGGAAGTTCCTCAGGAAAAAAATATCCCACCCTCAAGACAGGGCCTCCTCACAGGCAGAAAAGACCTCTTCTACGGAAATCAGTTCCATACACCAGGGCCTTTTACAATATTTCCTCTTGCAGGGGCTACAGGGCCGCTCCTTCCGGATTACACGGTGAAGAGAAAGATCCTGGTAAGGCCCCGTGTGCACAACCTCACTTGGCACAAAAAGACACACTGTGGGAGTACCTACCGCAAAGGCCACGTGCATGGGGCCGGTATCTATGGTGACCAGGAGATCAAGTTCCCTGATAACCCCTCCCAGGTGTTTTACAGGGATTTTTCCGGCGAGATTGATCACCCGCGGGGCCTCTAAAAGAGATAAGGCTTTCCGATCTTTTTTGGCCCCCAGAAGAAAGATCGAACTCTGCGGGAATCGCGAAAGAAGCTCTCTGGCCAGGGTAGCAAAATTTTTGAGAGGCCATTCACAATAAGGATTGCTGGCCTTGCACTGGAAACCTATACGGAGGCCGCCTTTCCCCAAAAGTCTGCGAGCAAAAAGAAGAGAATCTTCCCTCACAGGGAGGACAAGGCGTGTATCGAAATTTTTCTCTGAAGAGCGGAGCAAAGTCCTCAAAACGTCAAGACGTTGTTCGATGGTATGGACCTTCTTTCGATACGGCACCCTTGTCGAAAGAAAAGGAATATATCTTTCATCTTTCAGGCCTACCCTCAAAACGAAAGGAATCTCAGCCAAAAAGGCTAGAATTTCTGGGCCCTCATCGCTGTCATGAAAGGACAAAAAAAGGTCAATTTTTTTGAATTCTGGCCAAAGGGAAAAAAGTTTTCTGAATCTTCCCGGATAAAACAAAAAATCGTTCACGTGGGGATTAGTTTGAAAAAGTGGAAAAAACTGTGGTTTGATAAGCCAGGAAATATGGGCTGCTGGAAAGAGCTTTCGAACGGCCTTGATAGCAGGGGTTGAAAGAAGGGTATCGCCAAGGGCAGTACAGGAAACCACCAGGATGCGTTTTACGGCCTGGGGATTGAAATACTTAAGGGGCAAGGGAGTTTGACTATGGTGTTTCTTAAGATGTGCCAGAAAGCGCCAGAAATATCTTCTTATCCTCATGTTATAAATTCTTCAGGGAAAGAAATTTTTTGACATGGTTTTCCCAGGTGAGGTGGATTACCGAACGATGACAAATTTCCGGCCGCGGAAGAGAAGCCAAAAGCCCTGAGACCCCTCTCAAGATGGCCTCTGGAGTGTTTTCTACCACAAAACCTGTCTTCCCAGGTTCTATAATTTCTGCTGCTCCGTTAAGAGGAGAAGTAACCACCGGCATGCCACAGGCCAGGGCTTCGAGCACCACGTTGGCAAAGGGATCATATCTCGTAGGTAAAAGGAGAAGATCACCGGAAACGTAAAAGTCTTCTATATTACGGATTCTTCCAAGATAGCGAGTTCTCTGGCGTGAACGACGCGCAAGTCCTCCGGCAACCAGAAGGAAGTGGTCTTCAGTGAGCTTGGAGAGCACTTTTTGGGCCAGATCAAGCCCCTTACGCCACCAGTCCGAGCCCACAAAAAGAAGGACTTTCTTCCCTGAAAGGCCATATTCCTTGCGAAGGAGTTTTCTCCTTTTGCGCCTCTCCAAATTAAAGCGTGCAAAATCCACCCCGTTGTAAATGGTATGGATAAAATTTTTATTAATTCCGTAAAAAGATCGTAACTGTTCCTTTACCAGGTGCGAATTTGCGATGATACCTTTACGAACTCCTTGAAGACTCTTTTTTTCAAGCCAGAGGAGAGTGCGATGTCTCAACCGCAAGGCTCGAAGTTTTGGGCTTCCAAAGCGGTAACCCAGCCGAATCCAGGCGGCATGCAGGGGATCTGACACCCGCAGAAAATCAGAAGGCGCGGTGCGGGCGCAGGTATAAACGAGATCAAATCGCAGCTTCTTTAAAAGGCGCCGCACCAGAAGAAAAAAAGAAAGATTTTTGGCCACACTACCCCGCCCCAGGAGAGGCACCCTTACAAAATTCACCCCCGGAAGGGAACAGGTATCCGCCATTACCGTTATCTCATGGCCCTCTCGCAGGAGCTCCTTTACGCAAGAGGCCACGTAATTTTCCGCCCCTCCCAGCCCCCAACCAACTCTTTGGCGAATTATGGCAATTCTCATTTTTCAACCCCCGGAGATTATACACACGAAGGTAAATTTTTTTTAGGATTTATTATGCGCCCATGTGCCAAAAGTGCTGACCAATACAGAGAATTTGACGTTTCAGTTCGGCTTGTGCTAAGGCAAGTAATATGAAGGGAGCTATTCTTGCCATTGGGAATGAGCTTGTAAGAGGGAGAGTTTTTAATACTACCAGTTTCTGGGCGGCGAGAGAGCTCCTTTTTCAGGGCTATGAAATTCAAGAAATTCTTACTGTCCCCGATGATCTTGAGCTTATTGTACTTCGTCTCAGGGATCTCCTCTCTCGTTATGCGTTTTGTCTGTTAAGCGGGGGGCTTGGTCCCACCACAGATGACATCACCAACGAGGCGGTAGCCAAGGCCCTGGGGAAAAGCCTGGTTACCAACGAAAAAATGGTTCACCGGATAAAAGAGCGGGAAAAGGCCCAGAATTTGCCCCACAATCCCCTGCGGCTTCGGATGGCCCGGTTGCCAGAAGGCGCAATCCTCCTTACCAACACTCAGGCCATGGCGGGTTATTATCTGGTTTTGGGAAGAAGTCTGCTTTTCTGTCTTCCCGGTGTCCCTCAAGAATTCAGGCATCTCCTCAAGACGAAAGTTATACCCCTTCTGAAAGAGAAGTTACCCCTTAAAATCTCAATCCGTTCGCGATTATATAAGATCTTTGGCCTGCGAGAGGCGGATATCAACCTGAAACTCAAAAGCCTGGAAGAAGAGCTTAGCGGAGTTTATCTGGGATACTATCCCGTGTTGCCAGAAATTCACCTTTCCGTTCTCATCCGGGCCCCATCTGTAGAGGAAGCAGATAAACTCTTCGAACTGGTAGATCAAAAGATTACGAAAACTTTTGAGCCCTTTATCTTCGGTCATGATGAAGATCTTTTAGAAGCAGTAATAGGGAAACTCCTTTCAAAACGAAAAGAAACCCTGGCGGTGGCGGAGTCCTGCACCGGGGGGCTCATAGCTTCTCGCATCACCAGGGTCCCGGGGAGTTCTAACTACTTTGAACGAGGAGTGGTCACTTATTCCAACCAGGCCAAGAAAGAAATTCTGGGAGTTCCTGAAGAAGTCCTGGTTTCTTACGGGGCCGTGAGCGAACCGGTGGCCCTGGCCATGGCTGAAGGGGTGCGAAAACTTGCCGGGAGCGATTACGGCCTTTCGGTAACAGGGATCGCCGGTCCCACAGGGGGAAGCCCGGAAAAACCCGTTGGCACCGTCTGGATTGGCTTTTCTTGTCAGGAGGCCACGGTGGCCCAGTGTTTCCTCTTTCCGGGGGATCGCCATCTTGTCCAGGATTACGCTGCCGGAACGGCACTAGATTGGCTGAGGCAATATTTGACCTATGGCACGCTTGTTCCTCGCTATCAATTTACCTGCCGGGGTTAAAAAGACGCTGGCTCGTCTTCAGGACGAGCTGGCGCGTTTGGGGGCAGATGTGCGCTGGGTGAGGCCCGAGGGGATCCACCTCACCCTCAAATTTCTGGGGGAGGTCCCGGAATCAAAAATCGAACAAATTACCCAAATGGCCCAGAAAGCCGTGGAAGAAAGTGGCCTCAAATCTTTACGTCTGGGGATTAAAGGCCTCGGCACCTTTCCCTCCGGAAGATCCCCCCGGGTGGTCTGGGTAGGGCTTACCGGAGACCTTAAGGAACTTGCCAGTCTGCAAAACATAATCGAAGAAAAAATGTCTCTTCTGGGTTTTGAGAAAGAGAAAAGGGCTTTTATACCCCACATTACTCTGGGAAGAGTAAAGTCTAGCCGCCAAAAAGAGGCCCTGGTGAAAGAAATTTACCGTCGCCGAGAAGAAGAGATCCTTCCGCAAGGCGAACTCGTCGTCTCAGAAATCATCCTTTACAAAAGCACCCTCCATCCTAAGGGGGCCATCTATTCTCCTCTCAAATGCATCCCTTTTAGTAATTGACATTCTGTCTCAATAACTTTATTTTAGAATTGAATCTTCACAACGAAGGAGGGGGGTAAAATGCCGGGTTTAAATGGAACGGGTCCTTGGGGAGAAGGTCCTCGCACAGGTAGAGGTTTAGGTTGGTGTGGTCTTGGACGGCGTTTACGGAGAAGGATAGGTTGGGGTAGAGGCTGGGGCCCTGGCCGTGGCCGCGGTTGGGGTTGGTGCTGGCGTTTCTGGCGAGGTCGAGGCTGGCGGCCGCAGGGAGCTTTGCCGGAAGAAGAAAGGCGTGCCGTTCTGGAAGAAGAGGCCAAGCTCCTTAAAGAACGTTTGAAAGAGATCGAAGAAGAGCTGCGTTCTTAATGGAATCCTTGCGCAAATTTCGTTGTTTTGTCTGTGGTCATGAGTGGCAGGTTCCTTACGGGAGCGGTAGGGTCTTTTATTGTCCACGATGCGGGAGTTTGCGTATAAAACGGATGAACCCGGGGCCGCCTCCCGGTAAAATGGGATGGCGGTGTCGAAGGAAAATATTTCGCTAAGGCCGGAAAATGCCGAAGAGGCCCTGCTCAAAGTGGCCTCTCTGGCCGTTCTTCTCAATCTCTCTTTAGCTATTGCTAAATACCTTTAGGGCGTTTTTGCGGAAGTCTTTCCCTGCAGGCTGATGCCCTTCATTCTCTTACAGATGTAGTGGGTTCTCTTTCGGTCCTCCTGGGGCTTAAATTTTCGGAACGAAAGAGTAGCGCTTTTCCTTATGGGCTCTACAAGCTCGAAAACCTGGCGGCCCTCATCTCGGCCTTTTTCATTTTTCTGGCAGCTTATGAAATTGCTCGCAAAGCCCTGCTGGAGAGTGCTTCCATAACGGCTTCAAGGGTGCCCTGGGCGATATTAGGCCTGGGGCTTATGGCTTTGGGAACCTGGCTTTTTTCCCGTTGGGAGGTTCGGTTGGCGCGTCTTACCGGCTCTCCCTCTCTGGCTGCGGATGCCGAACATATGAAGAGCGAATTTTTGACCATGGGAGTCATCCTGACCGGCCTTTTAGGCGGCATGTTAGGGATAAACTGGGCCGATAGAGTAGCGGCCCTTTTTGTTTCCCTGATAATTGTTCGCATCGGCTGGCACATATTTCTTGATTCTTTAAAAGTTTTGCTCGATGCCGGGCTTGAGCCAGAAGTCCTTACCAGGATCGGAGATCTGATACGGTCCTTTCCAGAAGTGGTCAAAATAAAGCGCCTTACAGGCCGGCGCTCCGGGAGGTTTCGCTTTGTGGAAGCAGAAATAATTTTAGATGTTACTTCACTTGAGGAGGCCCACGAGATCGTCACCATGATCGAAGAAGAAATATATGATCATTTTCCGGATATTGACCGGGTGATCATCCACTTCGAGCCACCAGAAGTAAAAGAATATCTCCTGGCGGTTCCGGTAGATAAAAATAGAAATCTTTTTCCTCATTTTGGTTGTGCTCCGGCCTTTGTCCTGCTCCGGATAGATTGTCGGGGGCCCCAGCCTAAAGTAAAAGAGGAAAGAGAAATCCCCAATCCTTTCGCTCAGGGAAAGAGGCGTCGTGGCATTCAAGTGGCCGAATGGCTCCATCAAAAAGGGGTTCAGGCGGTTTTACTCCCGCAGGAAGAGATAGAAGAAAAGGGCTTTTTCTACGCCCTCACCAGCCTGGGTATCAAGGTTTATCTGCGCCCTCACACCTCTCTTGCAGAGATAAAGAAAAATCCTCCCTGCCCCTCTCTAAGTAAATGATAACGCCGAAATTTGATAAAATCTTTTGCTAAAAAACGGTTTTTTAACTAAATTACCAACAAACCAAAAGAGGGGTTTTTTCATGATCAGAGTAGGAAAGTTTTTGGTGGTTATCCTGGTGATCGTCCTGCTTGCTCTACTGAGTGTTTATTTTTTGGCCAATCGCTATCTCACCTCAGAGCGCATAAAAAGTCTGGTTATTTCACCCCTTGAAGAGGCCACGGGCCTCAGGGTCCAGATAGGAGAAATCAGCCGGCAGGGGCTTTTGGGAGTAAAAGTGGAACGCATCCTCTTTTTGGAACCCAGGACCCAAGAGAAGGTCCTCTCTGCCAGGGAATTGCGTCTGAACTTGAGCCTTTCTCCCCTTCTTCAGGGAAAGCTGGTAGTAACCGAGGCGGCCTTTATTTCTCCAGAAATTCACCTCATCCGTTTTAGAGACGGAACTTACAATTTTCAGAAATTCTTGGGGGAGGGCCCAGCAGAAAGGCCTCAGAAGGAAGCCCGCCCCTCTCGTCTGGCCCTAGTCTTTCAGCAGATAAGAATCGAAAATGCCAGGATTTCCTTCCGGGACGACAAAAAAGAGTATCCTCCTGCAGAGGCCCTCTTAAATCTTCTCGCACAGCTTAAGCTTTCAGGAGGGAAGCTTGGGATCGAGGGCGAGGGGGGAATCGATCTTTCGGTGGCCCAATACCCCTTGGCTGAGAGGGTGCGTTTCAAGGTCCAAACCCGGGCTGAAACTGTTAGCTTTAATCTTCTGGGAGGGGCTATCCTCTCTGGCAAGCCTTCTGGTGAAATCTCTCTTCTAGAGGAGAACCGTTTAGACGGAGCCATTACTTTGGAAGGGATTTCCCTTGAAAAGGCGGCAATACTGGCTCAGAAACTCAGGCCGTATTTTTTCCCGGAGGCTGAGATACCGGGTATTTCCGGAAGTATGAACCTGGAAATATCTCTTGGTGGCACTCTTAAAGCCCCGGATTATAAGGCGCTAGTTTTTCTGAACCCTTTGCAGGCCAAACTTGAAGGCCTTGAAGTGATAACTGCAGGGAAGATTGAGGCCACAGCCCGGGCCATTAATCCCTTTCTTGATTTAAAACTAAACGGTGAGCCTCTTTCCCTTAAAGGAAAGATCTTGCTTACCTCCAAAATTCCCCAGGTTGATCTTGACCTTTACACTCCAAGGCTTGACCTTAAAGCCTTACTTCCGGAAGAAAAGACCCCGGCCTCCAAAGAAAAGGCTTCTAAAAAAACACGAAAGCCTTCTTCTCCGGAAAAGAAGTTTGCCCTTGGGGCAAAGGGACGCATCAAATTTTACGGTAAAGAAGTCTGTTACGAACTGTGTGGACAGGATGTAAGGGCCACACTTTTCCTCTCGCCACGCGAGGTTTCCCTTAAAGAATTGACCCTTCTTCTGGCCGGGGCTGTTACCCAGGTTTCGGCCAAAGTCTCAGGGCTTCCAGAGAGGCCAGCACTCCTTTTCTCTTACTCTCTGGCCGGGGCGGATATTTCTCTTCTGGCCCGGAAATTTCTTGCAGAAAGCAATTATTTCACCAGCGGAAAGGTCTGGACAGAAGGAACTTTCCGGGGGAGAGGGCTTGAGGCGGAGGCCCTCAAGAGGACCCTTTCTGGCGAAGGCCAGGCGCGATTCTTAAACCTGGGATTGAAAGAAACACCCGCCTCCAGGGTAGTGGCAGGCCTTCTGGGAATGGAAGAACTAAAAAAGTTAACCTTTGAGAAAGGGGAGGCCATCTTCTCTATAAAAGGCGGCTGGGTGGATATTAAGGGAAAATTCAGCCGTGAAGGACTTGAGATATTACTTTTTGGCCAGCTAGGCCTGGATGGCCGTCTCAATCTCAGGCCTCACCTGCTCTTTATGGGAAAGATGGCGGAAAACTTTAGAAGGCGTTTTCCGGGGGCCTCTCTTTTCCGCACGCAAAAGGGTTATGAAGTCCCACTGGCCATTACAGGGACTTTCGAAGAGCCCAAAGTTGCTCTTGCCAGAGAAGTGAAGGAAAAGATCAAAGAAAAGGCGGTGGAGAAAATCTTTAACTTTTTGGGGCGTTAGAACCTTCCCGGCGGCGCTCCACGGTGATTACCGTATGGACATTGCCTCGCGGATGGAAATCTCCTACTACCTTGAGATATCGGGGGGAGAGGGTCTCCCAGAGGGCGTCAAAAATTTCATTGGTCGCAGCCTCGTGAGAAATATAACGGTTGCGAAATTTGTTAAGCCAGAGTTTTAAAGATCGAAGTTCAATGATGGTCTGATCGGGGATATAACTGATATAAATGGTTGCAAAATCCGGATAACCCGAGCGGGGGCACAGGCAGGTAAACTCCGGAAAGCTGATTTCGATCAGGTAATCCCGGTCTGGATAAGGGTTTTCCCAGGGCTCAAGTTCCGCTTCAGAAATGGCTTTTTCACCGTATTTTAGTCCCTCAGACATAAAAACCCCCTTTAAGGTATGATCACAAAATAAAAATAAATTCCTGCGATCAAACAGGCCAGCCCCACGATAATGGCAAAATTTTTACGGGGCACCAGGCCTTCAAATTCTCGAAAGGCCAGGAGGTATGCGGTAACGATTGCTCCTGCAAGACCAGCCAGAAGAGTTAAAGGCAAAAGGAAATGAATAAATCGTTCAGATATCTGGAAAGAAAGTCTTTCAAGTGAGGAGAGGTGCAGCTGTCTTCCTAAAGTAGGGAGAAAATTTCCGGCCTCATGAGGCAGATATTCCAGCCGGTAAACGAGCTCACCGGTGAAAGCCAGAGGCACCAGGACCGGCACCATGGGAGAGAAACGGCCGAAGAGTTCGTCCTCATAAATGGTGAAAAGCTCGGCACCCAGACGAATAATAAAAAGAAATACCACAAACATGAAAACCAGGATAAAAGAGAAGGCCAGCGCTTCGGAATCAAAAAGGCTTTCTTTAAAGGCCTGGTACCAGGAGGCCTTTTCCTGAATAAAACGGGCTACCTGAGAGGCAAGCAAAAAGGGGATAATATAAGTGCAGGTGAGATGACGCCCCTTGTTTATGATGAGCTCTTTTAGAGGGTGCCTGAGGAAGAGGGCCGGAGAATCCCGGTCACAAAGCGGAATACAGTGCCCACAGACGAGACAGATAAGATTGTTGCGGGCGGCATAGGCCCCGAGATAAACGGGGCAGCCGGAGAGACCATCTTTTCCCCTTTTACAGGCAAAGGTTTGACATCCTCGACACTTTTCATGATCAGCCCGAAACTCAAGGATGGAGAGAGTGGCCGCCGAGCCGATAATTTTCCCCAGGGGGCAGAAATGGCGACACCAGGCCTGCCCTTTGAAGAAAACCGCAAGCAGGGTAGCTCCAAAAAGGATAGAAAGGAGGAGAATAGCCGTTGCCAGGGGGGAATACTTCATGTGAAACACGGCTTCAGCCCAGATGATAAGGGCGAAAAGAAGCGTGGCCACGTAGGCGCAGTATTTGGTAATCCATCGTGGAGGGATTTGGGCCCGATAAAGCCCCAGGCGTTGAAGGAGTCTTCCGAGACCGGGGAAGGGGCAGAAACCGCACCACATCCGCCCTACAAAAAACCAGGAAAGAACAATCCCCGTCCACCATATTCCCCAGGAAACAAACAACATGGCGTTCCGCTGCGGGTCCTGAGGGCCAAAAAGGCCTGCTAAAATGAGGATGGTGAAGGCGATGTCTCCAAAAGTCCTCACCAGAGCGAAGTAACGGCGGTTGGCAAAAAAAGACTTAAGAGGGGGGAAAAGCTCGAAAAGATTTAGACGGGCCTCTTCATCATAAACGAAAAGGACTCTTAAGATTTTGCGAAGAGTAGAAAACCGCGGTTTCAAACTTCTCAAACCTTAAGGAGGACTTTGCCTGTCATTTCTTTAGGAATCTCAAGGCCCATTAGATAAAGCCCGGTAGGAGCAATATCTCCCAGAATCCCTCTCTCAAGGGAGGCACCTTTAAAACGATCGTCGATCAGATAAAAGGGGACGGGGTTGGCGGTATGGGCCGTAAAAGGGCCTCCGGTTTCCGGATCAACCATCATTTCGCAATTTCCGTGGTCCGCGGTAATGAGAGCCGGAGCACCATTTGTATATTCGCGCCAGGCTGAAATGACCCTTCCGACACATTCATCCACTACCTTTACGGCTTTGATAGCAGCTTCAAGGACACCGGTGTGGCCGACCATATCACCGTTGGCATAATTCATCACGATAAATTGGTATTTGCCACTTTTTATCCGCGCGATGACTTCCTCCGTCACCTCGTAGGCGCTCATCTCCGGTTTCAAATCGTAGGTGGGGACGTCGCGAGGGGAGGGAATAAGCTTTCTTTCTTCTCGAGGAAAGGGGCTTTCTTCCCCGCCGTTGAAGAAATAGGTCACGTGGGCGTATTTTTCCGTTTCCGCCGTGCGAAACTGGTAAAGACCCGCCTTGCTGATCACTTCCCCCCAGATATTTTTGAGATGCTCCGGTGGGAAGGCTACCGGCAGGTTAAAGGTTTCGTCATAAAGGGTCATGCACACGAAATAAGCCAGTTGTGGAAACTTCTCCCGCGGGAATTCGTGGAAATCAGGATCTGTCAGGGCTCTGGTGAGCTGGCGAGCTCGATCCGCACGGAAGTTAAAAAAAATGACCACATCGTCGTCATCTATGGTGGCTACGGGGTTTTCTCCCTCAAGAATAACGGTAGGTTTAATGAATTCGTCCGTTTCCCCTCGCTGATAGGCGCTTTCAACGGCTTCTACAGGATCCGTAGCGTAAAGCCCTCTGCCGAGGACCAGGGCCTGATAGGCAAGGGCAGTCCTTTCCCAGCGTTTGTCCCGATCCATGGCGTAATAACGACCAGATACCGAGGCGATTTTTCCACAGGAAAGTTCAGCCATTTTCTTAAGAAGCTCTTTTATATATCCGAGACCGCTAGTGGGGGGAGTGTCTCGACCGTCTGTAAAGGCGTGCACAAAGGTGCGAGCGGGAAGTTTTTCCCTTCTGGCAAATTCCAGGAGGGCGTAAAGGTGTTCGAGGTGGCTGTGAACCCCACCGTCTGAAACTAAACCAAGAAGGTGGACTCTGGAGCCTTTATCACGCGCCTTTTGAAAGGCCTCTTTTAAAACGGGATTTTCAAAAAAAGAACCATCTTTTATAGCCAGATTGATCCTTGTAAGATCCTGATAAACGATCCGCCCGGCACCGATATTTAGGTGCCCCACCTCGGAATTACCCATCTGCCCTTCCGGTAACCCCACGGCCTCTCCAGAGGCCTTAAGGAGGGTAAAAGGATAAGCGGCCTTTAAGGCGTCGAGATGTGGAGTCCCGGCCAGGCGGATGGCATTTCCTTCTTTTTCCTCCCGCCAGCCCCAGCCATCCATAATGATAAGGAGAAGAGGTTTAATGTTTTCCATTTTCTGGCCCTTCCTTTGAAGCCTCGGGGAGAACAAGCCCCCAGCTTTCAGGTTCTATACGAGGGGCATCCATCCAGAGGCCTTCCAGGTCGTAAACTTCTCTTACGGGCTCAAAGAAGAGATGCAAGACCACGTCGCCGTAATCCATAAGGACCCATTGCCCCTCTGTCTTCCCCTCAACTCCGAGGGGTTCTATCTTCTCACGGAATAATTCTTCTTCCACCGCCTCTGCTACTCCCTGAACGTGCCTTGCCGAACGGGTGCTTGCGATCAGGATAAAATCCGCATAAGAAGAAAAACCCCGCACATCTAAAATAACGAGATCATAGGCCTTTTTGTCCAGAACGAGTTGGGCCAGCTTTCTGGCAAGATCTTCAGCTTTAATAGTGGGGGATAGCTTTTTCTTTAAAGCCAAAGCGGTTTTCTTCACCCGAACCAAATCCCTCCTTTAAATTTTTGTGAAGTCTAGAATTAATATAGACCCCCTCTCTTTCAATACAACCCCTGAAAATAAAAGCCTTGAAGATTTCATTTTGAAGCCGGTTTAAAAAATTTGCTATTTTTAAACTCCCCCCTTAAAAGACCGATCTTTTTTAGAGAAGGCAAAAGGAAAATAATTTTGCACAAACTTTCTCAATGGAAAAATTATTGTGAGAGCTTCGTGAAAATTCTTAATCTCTAACTTTTCTTATCTTAAAACTAAAAATCAGAAGAGTTTGACAAAAGTTTAAAAAAGATAAATTCTAATAACTCTCAATGAGAGACCTTTACAAAACTCCCTGATCTCCAATCTTTCTCATGTTAATGCTAAATAAAAACTAAAGGAGTTTGACAAATGTTTAAAAAAGATAAATCCCCAATAACTATCGGCGAACATCTCATCTACCAAAATCTCCCTGAAGATATCCTCTCTCGCATTAATAAACTTATCGATTGGAAACCCTTCGAAAACATCCTCTCCCAACTCTACCCCTCTAAATTCGGCCGCAAGGCCTACAACCCCGTCCTCATGCTCAAAATCCTCATCATCCAGCAAATTTACGGCCACTCCGACCCTGAAATGGAAACCATGCTCCACGGTAACCTCTTCTACCGCCGCTTCCTCGGCCTCACCGCCCTTGATCCTGTCCCCGACCACTCCACTATCTCTCGCTTCC
>JALSPN010000001.1 GCA_026985945.1 Thermodesulfobacteriales bacterium | reverse complement strand
ACGCATTTTTTAACGACTATATCCGGGAAGATTTATGTGACTGCAGGTTCCAGTATCACACTTGTGACTCTCAACCGAAGGCTTAGCTCCTCCCCCACCATTGGTGATGATGGCCCCGGTGGCGCTCATCAAACGCTTGATCCGGGGGCTCTGGCACCGGGGGCACCTGACATTTTCCGCTTCCTGGCGATTTTTAAGAAGGGTCTCAAACTCATGCTCACAATCTTCACAAACAAATTCGTAGATAGGCATAACCCTTTCTCCTTGGTATTTTGAAATGATAAATAAAATGAAACCCCCAAAAGTCAACAAGGAGAGAACATGCCAGGAAACAGCTTCGGTCTTCTCTTTCGCGTAACCACTTTTGGCGAATCTCACGGACCGGCCCTGGGGGCCGTGGTAGATGGCTGCCCTCCGGGTTTAACCCTCGATGAAGCCTACATTCAGGAGGAGCTGGACAAAAGAAAACCCGGAAAGGCCCCGGGAGAAAGCCCCCGTAAAGAGGCGGACCGGGTGGCCATTCTTTCCGGAGTCTTTGAGGGGAAGACCACCGGAATGCCCATCGCCCTTGTAATCTACAATCAGGACGCCAGACCAGGGGCCTATGAACCTTTAAAAGATCTTTTTCGCCCCGGACACGGAGATTGCACCTATCTCTGGAAATACGGTCTGCGAGACTGGCGGGGAGGTGGACGCTCAAGCGGGCGGGAGACCGTAGCACGGGTAGCCGCAGGGGCCGTGGCCAAAAGGCTCCTTGAGGAGTGGGGAATTGAAGTTCTGGCCTATACCGTGGCCCTTGGCGGAGTAAAAGCCCAAAAAAGAGACCTCTCGGTCATTTATAAAAACCGACTTTTCTGCCCAGACCTCCAAGCTGCCGAAAAGATGGAAGAGAGGATCAAAGAAGTTAGAGCAAAAGGAGATTCGATAGGGGGGATTGTGGAAATCGTGGCGCGAGGCGTGCCAGCAGGTCTTGGTGAGCCTGTTTTTGACAAACTTGATGCTGAACTGTCTAAGGCCCTGATGAGTATTGGAGCTGTTAAGGGGGTAGAAATTGGGGCCGGTTTTGCCGCTGCAGAGATGCTTGGTTCGGAACACAACGACGAGATCACCCCTGAAGGCTTCAAGACCAATAACGCTGGGGGAATTTTGGCCGGAATCTCAAATGGAGACGAAATTATCTGCCGGGTCGCGGTAAAACCCATTCCGAGTATCAGCAAAGAACAAGAAACTATAACGGTGAGAAAAACCCCAGCCCGCATAAAAGTGGGGGGAAGACACGACGCCTCGGCCATCCCTCGCATTGTTCCGGTCTGTCAAGCTATGGTCCGCCTGGTGCTTGCAGATCACCTCCTGAGGCAGTTAAGTATTTCCAGCTTTTCAAAATGGGAGAAATATCCCTTTAAAAGGGAATAATGAAAAGATATTTTGTTATTGCTGTTACTCTAGCTCTACTTATTATTTTAGGAATAATCTTCTTCAAAAGGAGAACTGATATATTTGTTTTCTTTTTCCCCAAAAAAGAAAACAAACATGCTCTAATAAGAGCATTACCATTTAAAAAGAAAGTTAAAATTAGAAATAAACATAAACTTTTAATTGAAAAACTAAAGTCAAACCAGATATATCTGGAAAACATTATAATCACTCCCCAAAATGCACCAAGAGGATCTTACGTTTCTCTAAGTTTGGTAGTTGAATTTAAAGACAAAAGAATAGCTAAAGACATGAGGGAAAGAAAAGCTGTTTTAAAAAATATTATAATAAACAAATCAAACGATTGGGATTATATAGATTTCCAAAATATGGATGGACTATCTATCATCAAGAAAGATATCCTGAAAACATTTAAAGAACACTTTAAGTCAAAAGTGGAAAAAATTTATTTAGTAGAATACAAAATTCTTCACCAGAAGAGGTTGTAAAAATGAAAAAAATAATTGTGATAGAAAATGAAAACAGGTGGGAAGAAGCTATCAAAGAGGCAGTTAACAATGTAAAACAATCCGAAACGGCGCTTTTAGTCCAGAATGATGGGGTTAAAAGATGTATTCGCTGTGAGCCCAAACTCTTCAAGATTCTGCATCAATTTATCCTGGATGGCGGCAAGGCTTATGTCTGTCTCAAATCTTTGAAGAAGTTTGACATTCCTGAGACTCGCCCTCCAGAGGTGTTTGAACGGATAGAGGACGGAGAAGCCCTTATCGAAAGGTTTAAAAAGGAAGGCTTTGAGATCGTAAAATTTTAAATTTTTGGAAAGTTTTGTCCCGATAATAATTATATGAAAATTGATCCCAGCCAGATCAATTTTCAAATTTCACAGATAAAACGGCAAAAAGAGTTTGCCGAAAAGGGAAATCAGGCCGAAAAAAGGCCCTTTTCAACTTCAAAACTCCAGGAACTGGAAAGGAAGGAAGAGGCCCTTCTCAGGGAATTACGTCGGCGAGATCGGGAGGTAAAAGCTCACGAAATGGCTCATCTTATGGCAGCCGGGCCTTACGCCCTCTCAGGGGCCCAATATAAAACCGTAAAAGGGCCGGATGGCCGCCTTTATGCCGTGGCAGGAGAAGTAAAGATAGACACCTCACCGGAAAGAGACCCCGAAAAGACGCTTGAAAAAGCCCGTATTATCAAGAAAGCGGCCCTGGCTCCTAGAGATCCCTCTCCTCAGGATCGCCTGGTAGCCCTGAAAGCAGCCCAGATGGAAGCCCAGGCCCTGGCAGAACTTGCCAAGGAGAAGCTTGAAAATCAGGCCAGAGTATCTCCCCGCGAAGCAGCCCAAACTTACAAAAAATTTCAAACTTCCTCATAAAACCCAAGCAGTTGAATATTCAAAAAGAAGAGGGAATTAAGTTAGAATTTAAACCAACCGGACTAATTTTATCGGTAAAAAGAAATGGCTAGGGGAGCAAGATTCGAATCTGCAATCCCTAAGCCCGAAAGCCGGTGCTATAGAAGGCTGAGGTAGTCCCGAGCCAAAAGTAATCCAATACGCTTCTTCTACTAGCTTAAAATAAGCGCAATTATCGTTTTTTTGTTAACAAATTTCTTCTTTCCTGCACGCAAAGAGGCCAAATTTTGTTAAAATGTTCTAAAATTTAGCGGAGGGGTTCATGAAACTGCCGGAAACAAGGCTTCCTCTTACGGAAAATGCCCTGGTGGTGCTGGCAAGGCGCTATCTCATTCGGGATGAAGAAGGAAACCCGGTGGAAAGCCCTGAAGACATGTTCCGCCGGGTAGCACGCACCATCGCCGCCGCAGATCTACTTTATGATCCCAAAGCAGATGTGGTGGAAATAGAAGAACGCTTCTATAGCCTGATGACCGGTCTTGATTTTTTGCCCAACTCTCCCACCCTTATGAATGCCGGGCGCGAGCTGGGCCAGCTTTCCGCCTGTTTCGTCTTACCGATTGAAGACTCCTTAGAATCTATTTTTGAAACCCTCAAATACGCCGCCCTCATCCATAAATCCGGTGGGGGGACGGGTTTTTCCTTCTCTCGCCTGCGTCCGAAAGGGGATATCGTGCGCTCCACCCACGGAGTCTCAAGTGGCCCGGTCTCCTTCATGCAGGTCTATGATGCCGCCACTGAAGCCATCAAACAGGGAGGGACCAGGCGTGGAGCCAATATGGGAATCCTTCGCATAGATCATCCCGATATCGAAGAATTTATCACCATCAAAAGGGACCTGGCCAAACTCAACAATTTCAATATTTCGGTGGCCGTAACCGACGAATTCATAAAGGCCTACCAGGAGGGGAGGCACTTTCCCCTGATCAACCCTCGCAACGGTGAGATCGTAAGAGAAGTCCCCGCCCGCCGACTTTTTGATCTTCTGGTTGAAAATGCCTGGTTGAGGGGAGACCCCGGGGTCATTTTTATCGACCACATAAACGCCCATAATCCCACCCCTCATCTGGGAGAGATCGAGGCCACCAATCCCTGCGGAGAACAGCCGCTCCTTCCCTTTGAGTCTTGCAATCTGGGTTCGATCAATCTCTCCCGCTTTGTAAAACAGGGGGCCATTGATTGGCCGCGGCTCAAAGAAGTGGTTCACCTGGCCGTCCATTTTCTGGACAACGTTATCGATGTCAATAAATTTCCCCTTCCCCAGATCGAAGAGAGGACCAAAAAGACCCGCAAGATCGGGCTCGGGGTCATGGGCTTTGCTGATATGCTTCTCAAACTTGGTATCTCATACAATACGGAAAGGGCCGTAGAGATTGCCGATGAGCTCATGGGATTTATCACCGAAGAAGCGGTAAAGGCCAGCAGAGAATTGGCCAAAAAGCGGGGAAATTTTCCTGCTTACCCGGGAAGTATATGGGATAAGGCTGAAACCCCCTGGATGCGAAACGCCACCACCACTACCATTGCTCCCACGGGCTCCATCTCCATCATAGCCGGATGTTCTTCAGGGATCGAGCCCCTTTTTGCGGTGGCCTATGTCCGCCGCGTCCTTGACGGCACGGAATTGCGGGAGATCCACCCCTTATTCCGTAAAGCCCTTGAAGAAAAGGGCTTCTCAGAGGAAGAAATCCAGAAAATTATTGCCAGGGCCCTGGAGGAAGGATCAATCCAGAACGTTCCTCAAGTTCCCGAAGATTTGAAAAAACTCTTTGTTACCGCCTTTGATATTCCTCCCGAACAACACTTGCGCATCCAGGCCGCTTTCCAAAGGCATGTCCACAATGCGGTTTCAAAGACCATCAATTTTCCCGAAAGCGCCACCCGGGAAGATGTCCGCAAGGTCTATCTCCTGGCTCACGAGTTGGGCCTTAAAGGGGTAACGGTCTATCGCTACGGTTCCAGACCGAGACAGGTTCTGGTCCTCAAGCGCTCTGAAGGTGTCACCCCCAGACCCAGGCCCAGAATAACTCGCGGCTTTACCAGAAAGATCCGCACCGGTTGCGGCAATCTTTACGTCACGGTCAACTGGGACGAAAAGGGCCTTTGCGAGGTCTTTGCCACCATGGGGAAGGCGGGGGGATGTGCTTCGTGTCAGATCGAGGCCACCAGCCGTCTCATCTCTTTAGCCCTGCGTTCCGGGGTGGCTCCAGAGGCCATTATCAAGCAACTCTCCGGTATCCGCTGCCCTGCTCCCACCTGGGAGGAGGGAAAACCTGTCCTTTCCTGCCCGGATGCCATCGCCAGGGTCCTGGCCGAGGCCATTAACATAGAAATCAAACCGGAAGAGAAGCTCTCCTTGGGGCCCTGCCCTGATTGTGGTGGCCCGCTGGAGGTGGAAGCGGGCTGCCTCCTTTGTCGGAGCTGTGGCTATTCCAAGTGTGATTAAGTATCAGAGGGGGGCTTTAAAGCCCCCCTGGAATTAAAAGTCCCACACCCCCCGGAGGGTGAAGACCCAGAAGCCATCGTCATCAAGGCCTGCCGGGTTCCAGGTGTATTGAAAATCCGGCGTAAAGGCCAGATTTTCCGTGGCCTGGAAGCGGTAGTAAATTTCCAGGTGGTATTCGTCCTTGACATCGTGAGCGTGTGCATGGAGGGGATCAAGGCCCAGACGGGCGGCATAGACCTTTTTGGCCTCCCAGTAATCTTCGTAGTCGTCATCCATTATGAAGTAGGCAAAACCAAGACCCGCTTCATCCTCCGCGCGCCCCCAGAGCTTTCCGGCCAGGGAAAAACCTCCGGTAAAGGCGTGGCGGAAGGCGTAAGAAAAGTCCGTATCATCCAGGACAAAATTTCCCTCTTCGTCATAGCTGGCATAACCCACCAGGTCTCTTCCCCGGTAACCGTAGCGGAAAAAGAGCCCCAGCCAGGGGGTAAGCTCCTGATCCCAGGAAAGCCCAACCCCCCAGGCGTATTTTTCATTTTTGGGAGTAGAAATACGCCCGGCAAAATAGTCTTCCAGCTCATCCCATTCCAGGTGTTTTTCGTTCTGAGACCAGACATAGAAACGATAATTTCCCTCAAGGCCGGAAAAATTGGTGTGGAATGCAA